>CALCDN010000231.1 GCA_937900755.1 uncultured Acetobacter sp.
GTGGCAAACCGGCGCCGGGCCCGTGGTTGGGGGGTCCCATTGGGCCCCGCGCGCGGGGGGGGCCCCGGGGTCGCTTTACCGTTGCTCCGGCAAACTGGCCCTGCTGGTGGGGGTGGGGTGGCGCGGCAGTCCGTAAGGAAAGCTATATGTGCATTACGCATGAAACAGCACGCATTTGCAACATGTCACCAGACGTGCGCAGCAGGATACAGCCATGAACACTCTTCTATCACCCCCCCCCATGCAGGCCCTGGCGGAACTTGCGGCAGGGGATGCGGACAGGCTGCTGTGCGCGCGTTTCCTGCCCGTGTCCGCACAGGCGGGTGGGCTGGTGCTGCTGGCGTTCCATAACGAGCTGATTCGTGCGCTGGCTCCGGCCCGCTCGGCGGCGGTGGCCGGGCCAATGGCCGGGCTGATCCGCCTGCAATGGTGGCGTGAGGTGCTGGAGAAGGCCCGCCCGCCCGAGCACACGCTGGCCCCTTTTTTGCTGGAGATGCTGGCGCGCGGGCAGGCCCGGCAGGCCACACTGCTCCGCCTTGTTCACTCTTGCGAGAGCGAGTTGACCGGCCCGCGTGACATGCCCGCATGGGAGGGCATGATGCGTGATGGAACAGGGGCGCTCCAGCGCGCGGTGGGTGAGTTGCTGGGGGTGGAGGACGCATCCATCCTGCACAGGCTAGAAGCAGGCGGCATGGCCTATGGTGCAGGGGCCATGCTCCGGCACTGGCCCGCACTCCAGCAGTCCGGGCGGTTTGTCTGCCCCCAGGGCGTGGAGGCGCTCAGGCAACAGGGGCAGGCATGGCTGGAGGCGCTGGACTGGCCCCGGTTGCCCGCGCCCGTGCGCCTTGCGGCCCTGCCTGGCGTGCTGGCCGGGCGCGATCTGGCGCGCAGGGCCAGCCATGCGGGCCAGCCCCGTGGAGTGGGGGACAGGGCTGCACTCATGTGGCAGGGCGTCAAGGCCCTGCGCGCGTTTGAGCGGGGGTGAACGGTTTTGGCACCTGTGCGAAAACCTTACGGATCGTTGGCGACAATGTTTTCCATAACCCCGATCAGGGCCGAGTAGTCGGCATCGGCTGCTGCGCGGCGGGTCAGGGAGAGCTGCTGTGTCACCGCCGCCAGGGTGGGGGTGGGCACGGCCAGACGGGCGCATGCGTCCATGAGCAGGCGCATGTCCTTTTGCATCAGCCGGGTGGGGAACTGGGGTGAAAAATCACCCGTCTTGGCCATTTTGATCTTGCGCTTGTGGTGGGGAGAAATCACGGCCATGTCGTCCAGCGCGTCAAACAGCATGGAGCGGTCAAGCCCCGCGGCCAGCCCATAGGCAATGCCTTCGGCCACGGCGGCCAGACCAGCCCCCATAATACCGTTAATGACCAGCTTGAGCCGCGCGCCAGAGCCTGCGGGGCCTGCGTGGATGGTCAGGCGGCCAATGGCGTCAAACACCGGTTTGGCGCGCGCCATGTCCTCATCGCTTCCACCGGCCAGCACAACCAGTGCCGCGCTGTCCGCCTCGGGTGTGCTGCCAGAAACAGGGCAGTCCACAACGCTGAGCTTGCGCTTCTGCCCCGCATCGAGCAGTGCCTGTGCGGCTTCGGGGGAGATGGAGCTTGTGTTGAGCAGCAGCCCCCCTTCGGGCATGCCCGCAAGTGCGCCCTGCGGGCCATACATGCTCGCGGCCAGCGCCTCGTCATCGGGGACGCATACGAGCACGATATCCGCCGTTTTGGCCACATCCGCAGGGCTGGGCAGGAAGGCGGTGTTCTCGTCCCCTCCCTTGCCGGAGGGGGTGTAGGCCACGGCTGCAAACCCGGCTTTTTTCAGGTTGGTGGCCATGCGGCTGGCCATTGCGCCAAAACCGATAAAGCCGATTGTCTTTGCTGTGCTCATGGGGGCGGAGACTCCTGCCTGTTTTTGCGTATTATGGACATAACGCACAAAGTCGCCCCAAGGTTAAGCCGCATGGCTCGGGTGCGGTGGCTGGCAGGAGGGGGGCTCAGGCCAGCAGGTTGGGGTGGCCCAGTGCGGCAAGCAGCTTTGTCGCGCGGGGGTCGGCATGGATGATGCGTACGGTTTTGCCGCGCCCCTGGAGCCGCGATACGGTTTTTTCCAACGTGCTGGCGGCACTTATGTCCCACAGATGGGCATCGGCCAGGTCAATCACCACGTTTTGGGCGGTTCCCTGAAAATCCACGGCATCGGTCAGCACGCTGGTCGAGGCAAAAAAGAGCTGGCCATGCACACCATAGGGGCGGGGTGCGCCATCGGGCGTGTCCTGCGCGCTCACCTGCACCAGCGCCATGACCTGAAATGAGAAGAACAGCCCGTTGAGCAGCACGCCACAGGCCACGCCCGCCGCGAGGTCATGCGTGAGCACGACCACCCCGACAGTGACCAGCATAACCGTGGAGGACAGCTTGGGGTGGGCCACCACCTCGCGCAGGGAGGACCACGAAAACGTGCTGATGGACACCATGATCATAATGGCCACAAGGGCTGCCACGGGCACCTGTGCTACAAAGCGGTGCATGGCCACCAGCAGCAGAAGCAGAAAGGCTCCCGCCGTAAAGGTGGACAGGCGACCCCGCCCGCCATAGCGCAGGTTGCCCACGGTCTGGCCGATCATGCCGCACCCGGCCATGCCTCCGAACAGGCCCACAAAAATGTTGGAAATGCCAAGCCCCGCGCACTCCATGCGCTTGTTGGAGTGTGTGTCTGTCAGTTCATCCACCACCGTTGCGGTCATCAGGGATTCCAGCAGGCCAACCATGGCCATGGCAAAGGCGTAGGGCAGCACAATCTGGATTGTGGCCCATGTAAGCGGCACATGCGGCAGGGTCAGGGAGGGCAGGCCGGTGGGCAGCGCGCCAAGGTCGGCCACAACATGGATGGGCATGGGCACGGCAAGGCTGAGTACTGTCAGCACCAGAATACAGACAAGGGGGGAGGGCACGGCCGTGCTCAGGCGTGGCAGCAGGTAAACAATGCCCAGCCCAAGGCCAATAAGGGCGTAGGTATGCCAGGTGACATGCAGCATCTGCGGAATCTGGGCGGAAAAAATGAGAATGGCCAGCGCGTTGACAAACCCCGTCTCCACCTCGCGCGAGACAAAGCGCATCATGTTTTGCAGCCGCAAGAGCCCGAACAGGACCTGGAAAGCCCCCGCCAGCAGGGTGGCCAGCAGCAGGTATTGCAGCCCGTGCCCATGCACCAGATCAGCCGCGACCAGTGCGACCGACCCGGCCGCACCCGAGATCATGCCCGGCCTGCCACCGGTTATGGCAATGGCGATACTGATGACAAACGAGGCAAAAAGCCCCACCTCCGGCGCAACACCCGCCACATAGGAAAAGGCGATCACTTCGGGAATAAGGGCAAAGGTGCCGACCATGCCGGCCAGAACATTACGGACGGGCTGTTCCGTCCACTCACGCATATACTGCTGAACACTCACGGGGCGGAAGATATCCTGTCTATCGGGGTTGGTGGTCTGGTGCCTTCTGGCATAAACCGGAGTTTTTATAGGCGGAAAGGTTTTTCTTTCCGTATCACGGGTTGCGCGTGTCCTGCCTGGCCGGAATGATGGCGGGTCCGTGTCGTGTTTCAGGTGCGAGAATATGGTCAGTCTTCCCCCGTCTACCCCCCTTGTATGGATCCTGGCCGGAGAGGCGAGTGGTGATGTGCTGGGCGCGCGCCTGATGCACGCACTGCGCGTGCGCAACCCCCATATCCGCTTTGCCGGGGTGGGGGGCGCGCGCATGGCGGAGCAGGGGCTGGACAGTCTTTTTCCCATGCGGGACCTGGCGGTCATGGGGCTGGTGGAAATTCTGCCCCGCCTGCGCCAGCTTTCACGCAGGCTCAACCAAGCGGTGGCGGATATCGCGGCCCAAAAGCCCGACATGGTCATTACCATAGACAGCCCCGGCTTTGCCCTGCGCCTGCTCAGGCGGATTGCGGGCATGGGCATGCTGCGAGTGCATTATGTGGCGCCACAGGTCTGGGCATGGCGGCAGAAGCGTGTGCGCGAGTTCCCCGGACTCTGGGACGAACTGCTGTGCCTGCTCCCGTTCGAGGAAGCGTTTTTTGGCAGGCACGGGCTTAAAACCCGTTTTGTTGGCCACCCGGTCCTGCAATCTGGCGCGCAGGAGGGGGATGCCGCGCGGTTTCGGGCGCAACACGGGCTGGCCGATAACGCGCGGGTGCTGGTGCTCATGCCCGGCAGCCGCCGCTCGGAGGTGCCACGGCTGTTGCCGGTGTTCGGGCGGATGCTGGCCCTGCTCCGTGAGCGCATGCCCGATGTGGTGCCGGTTGTGCCTGTCTCCCCCGTGGTGGCGGCCACGGTGGAGCAGGCGGTGCGGCACTGGCCCGTCCGCCCGATTGTGGTGACCGCTGTACAGGACAAGCACGATGCGTTCGCAGCAGCCGGGGCGGCCCTGACCAAGTCCGGCACATCCACGCTGGAACTGGCCCTGGCCGGGGTGCCCATGGCTGTAACCTACAGGGTTAACCCGCTTACGGCGTTTATGGCGCGCAGGCTTATCCGTGTGCCGTATGTGGCCATGGTCAACCTGCTGGCCGGGCGCGAGGTGGTGCCCGAACTGCTGCAAGAGCAGTGCGCGCCAGACGTGCTGGCGCGAGAGGTGTGCGAACTGTTTGAAAACCCGGCGGTTGCGCAGGCCCAGCGGGCGGCCTTTGCCACGGTCCTGCACGGGCTGGAAGGACCGGGGGGTGTTCTGCCAGCAGATGCCGCGGCCAGTGCCGTGCTGGACCTGCTGGCGACAGGGGGCGGGCCTGGGGCCAGCCTTTAGGCGTGTGTGTGGCCGTGCGTGGGGTAGAGCTTGGCGGGGTCAATTTCGGGCTTTGTCAGTTCCACAAGCCCCGTTGGGGTGAAGGCGCGGTAAAAGCAGCTTCTGCGGCCGGTGTGGCAGGCAACGCCAATCTGGTTGACCAGCAGCAGAACGGCGTCCGCATCACAGTCCAGCCGGGCCTCGTGCAGGTGCTGGACCTGGCCCGATGTTTCTCCCTTGCGCCATAGTGTTCGGCGGCTGCGCGAGTAGTAGCAGACGCGCCCGCTCAGCAATGTTTCGCGCAGGGCCTCGGCGTTCATCCAGGCAATCATCAACACTTCCCCCGTGTCATGCTGCTGGGCAATGGCGGCAATCAGGCCGGAGGCATCGTATTTGACCGCGTTCAGCATGGCATCAAGCGTTGCGGGGGCGGGTGCGGTGTAGGTCATGGGGTATCCGGTGTGGTGGCGGTGGGTTCTGGCGGGGTGCCACGGGCTGGTCGCAGCCCCGCGGGCG
>CALCDN010000232.1 GCA_937900755.1 uncultured Acetobacter sp.
GATCTGGCGCAGGCATGGCGGTTTGCGCGGCGGGGAATGGGCCGGTAGGATGGGCTTTGCATTCAGCCCTCTGCGGTATTATGGCTGCGCCTTAACACTACATGCAACCAAACAGGTCAGCCAACCATGTCCGTAACGAACCAGCCCCCGGCCCAGACAGCCACCACAGCCAATGCCAATGCGCAGTGGGGCGGACGATTTGCGGGTGGCCCATCAGACATCATGCAGGCCATCAATGCATCCATCAGCTTTGACAAGGCCTTGTGGAAGCAGGACATCGCAGGTTCCCTGGCCCATGCGGCCATGCTGGCCCATGTTGGCATTATCTCGCACGAGGATGAAGCGGCAATCCGCAACGGGCTGAACGGAATTGGCGCGGAAATTGCCGCGGGCGATTTTGCGTTTTCCGAAGCCCTTGAGGATATTCACATGAATATCGAGGCCCGCCTGTCCGAACGGATTGGCGAGGCTGGCAAGCGGCTGCACACCGCCCGCTCACGCAATGACCAGGTGGCAACGGACTTCCGCCTGTGGGTGCGCGACGCCATAGACGGGCTGGACCAGCAGGTGGCCTCCCTCATGCGCGCACTGGCCGGGCGCGCGCGCGAACACGCAGCCGATCCCATGCCCGGCTTTACGCACCTGCAGACCGCACAGCCCGTAACCTTTGGCCACCACCTTATGGCCTATGTGGAAATGCTGGCCCGCGACCGGGGCCGCCTGGCCGACACCCGCCGCCGCCTGAACGAATGTCCCCTGGGCTCGGCAGCGCTTGCGGGCACATCCTTCCCCATCGACCGGAAGATGACAGCCGAACTCCTGCACTTTGACCGCCCGACCGCCAATTCGCTCGATGCCGTGTCGGACCGGGATTTTGCACTTGAATACCTGTCCGCCCTGTCCATCATGGCCATGCACCTCTCCCGCATGGCCGAAGAAATTGTGATCTGGTGCTCGTCTCCCTTCTCGTTCATCCGGCTGTCGGACGCGTTCACCACCGGTTCCTCCATCATGCCGCAAAAGCGCAACCCCGATGCCGCCGAACTGGTGCGCGCCAAAACAGGCCGCATCAACGGTGGCCTTGTCGGGCTGCTCACGGTCATGAAAGGGTTGCCGCTGGCCTATGCCAAGGACATGCAGGAGGACAAGGAGCCTGTTTTTGCCGCAACCGATGCTGCCGCCCTGTGCCTTGCCGCGTGCGACGGCATGGTGCGCGACATGACCGCCAATACGCGGCAGATGCGCGCACTGGCGGGCTCTGGCTACTCCACCGCGACCGATATAGCGGACTGGCTGGTGCGCGTGCTCAAGGTACCGTTCCGCACCGCCCACCACGTAACCGGCCGCCTTGTTGCCCGCGCCGAAGCCCAGAACATTGGTCTGGCGGACCTGACACTGGCTGAAATGCAGGCCGAGGAACCGGGCATTACGCAGGACATCTACTCTGTCCTGACCGTGGACGCCTCCATAGCCTCACGCACGAGCGAGGGCGGAACCGCAGGCTCCAATGTTCTGGCGCAGGCCACACGCTGGCTGGACGCGCTGGCAGCCCCCTCCACCACAACAGAAAGCTGAACGCGATGACCCCCCGCCTGTTCATTGGCCTGTTTTTGGCAACGGCCCTGTTCCTGCCGCTGGCCGCATGCGGCAAAAAAGGACCAAATCAGGCTCCCGGCCCGCGTGACAAAATCACCTATTCCCGAGTGTATCCGCCAGATTGAGCATAACGCCGGAAACAATAGCCCCGTACCCCCACACCCTTTTTTCCAAGGCCCTGTTCGCCTCATGGCTGACTTCCCTGTCCCTACCGATGCCGATCCCTCATTGGCTGAACTGCTGGCAACACATCCGCACCTGAGCACAGACCCGTTATGCGGCCTGCTGTTTGAAGGCGTCCCCCTTAACGCCATTGCCGATGCGCTGGGTACGCCCTGCTGGGTGCTGGGTGCTGGCACGCTGCGCCAACGCCTTGGCCGCATGCGCGCCGCCATGGTGGATGCGGGGCTGGATGTGAGCATCCATTACGCGGTCAAGGCGAATGACCACCTGTCTGTGCTGTCCCTTGTCGGGCGGGAAGGGTACGGGGCGGATATTGTGAGTGGTGGCGAACTGGCCCGCACGCAAAAGGCTGGCATTGCGGCGCAGCGGGTGGTTTTTTCCGGCGTGGGCAAAACCGACGCGGAGCTGGAATACGCCATTGGTCTGGGCGTTGGCCAGATCAACGTGGAAAGTGCCGAGGAACTGGCCATTGTTTCAGCCATTGCAACACGCCTTGGCAAACAGGCCACGGTTACACTGCGCATCAACCCCGATGTGGATGCCAGGACCCACGCCAAGATAACAACCGGCCTTGCCGCCAACAAATTCGGTATTCCGTTTGATAACGCGGCCGCCCTGTATGCACACGCCCAGACCCTGCCCGGCCTCAACCCGGTCGGGTTTGCAACCCATATTGGCAGCCAGATTCTTTCCACCGCGCCCTACCGCGCCGCCTATGCCCGCGTGGCCGAACTGGTGCGCACCGTCCGCGCCAGTGGCCTGCGTGTTGAAGCCGTGGACTGTGGCGGCGGCCTTGGCATTAGCTACCGCAACGAAGTGGAAGGCCAGCCCGAGGCCCTGGCGGGCGCCATTCGCGCCGAGCTGGGCGACCTAGGCCTGCGCCTGAGCATTGAGCCCGGGCGCTGGCCCATAGGCCCGGCGGGCGTGTTGCTCAGCAGCGTTATCCTGCGCAAGGAAGAAGGGCTGCCCCGCCCGTTTGTCGTGCTCGACGCCGCCATGAACGATATGGTTCGCCCCAGCATGTATGACGCATGGCATGGTATTCTGCCGCTTGCGCCGCAGGCCTACGGCCAGCCCGTGGCCCCCACCCATGTTGTTGGCCCGGTTTGCGAAAGTGGGGACACGTTTGCGCGTGACCGCCTGCTTCCCCCCTTGGTCGCGCATCCCGTATAGCCATTCTGGATACGGGCGCTTATGGTGCGGTCATGAGTTCCACCTATAACAGCCGCCCGCTGGCAACGCAGGTTCTGGTAGAGGACGGTCAATGGACGGTGATACGCCACCGGCAGACACTGGAAGAACTGTGGCACGATGAAGCCATGCCAGCCCCCCCGACCGGAAAAGCATGACGCATGGGCGGTCTGAAACATGACCTGACCGCGTCCACCGCGTGTGACGGCACACTGGCGGCCCGTCTGGCCCATGTGCGCCGCCATGCGGCTCTTGTCTTGCATATCGAGCGGCTTTGGCCCGCCCTCCAGCCCACACTGGCCATGCTTGGGGCCTATACGCTGGCGGGCCTGCTCCGCCTGCCCCAGCACCTGCCCGATGGCCTGCGCCTGATTGGCGTGGCAGGCTGGCTGAGCCTGTGCGGCTGGCGGCTGCGCACCGACCTTGGCCATTTGCGCGCCACCACACCCGAAGAAATTGACCGCAGGATCGAGCAGGCATCCGGCCTGCGCAACCGCCCCCTTGCCAGTCTGGCCGACACCCCGGCCCCACTCCCCCATGCCAGCAG
>CALCDN010000233.1 GCA_937900755.1 uncultured Acetobacter sp.
GTCCATAAGGGCAGCAATGGAATGGTCAGCGCCGCCGCCACGGCAATGGCGTATTGCCGCCCGATACGTTGGGAGAGCACGCCAAACACCACCCCGCCCGCAATGGCCGCCAGATTGTACAGCACGGCCAGCATGGTAATGGAGGTGGGCGGCACATGCCGCTCCAGCGCCAGAAACACCTTGGGGTACAAATCCTGCGAGCCGTGGCTCATGAAGTTGAAGGCCGCCATGAGAGCCACCGCAAACACGCACAGGGCCATGTTCTGCCGGGCCACCGCCAGCATGCCGGGCTGGCGCGCGGCCCCCGCCCCCTGTGCCTTGCGGGCCAGCCAGTCCGGGCTTTCGGGCACACGCAGCCAGATGTAAAGGGCCGAAACAATGGCCCCGCCGCCCAGCACGAACAGCCCGCGCCAGCCCAGCACGGGCAGCAGCAGGAACAAAAGCGAGGCCAGCAGGTACCCCGCCGGATACCCCGCCTGCAAAATACCCGACGCCGTGCCCCGCCACGATGGGGGCACGCTCTCCATAATAAGGGAGGTGCCAACCCCCCATTCCCCGCCAAGGGCTATGCCAAACAGTGCCCTCAGGGCCAGAAAAACCGTGAGTGTTGGCGCAAAGGCCGAAAGCACCTCAATAAGCGAGTAAATGGTGATCGTGCCGATCAGCACGGGTTTGCGCCCGTACGCATCCGCCGCACGCCCGCACACGAACGCGCCTATGGGGCGGGTGACAAGGGTGAGTGTGGGGGCCAGCAGCACCACCTCCAGCGAGGTGGAAAAACTGTGCGCGACATTGTCGAGCGTGAACAGGACAATAAAAAAGTCGCAGGCATCAAGCATCCACCCCAAAAAGGAGGCCGCCACAACATGCCGCGCTGTTGTGCGGTCAATGGGGGAGAGAGCACTGGCGGGCATGGGGTACTCCTGTCTGGCGGTTAGTCACCTTGTGGCACGCCCACCCCTGGCTCCGCCACGCGGGAATAATCACGAATTCGCCAGTCCTGCCCTGCCGTTTTCCCCGGCCTGCCCCATCACGCGCAATACATGGGGCCAAACGGGCCACCCGCACCGTGCTACGCGGGGTGGTCCATGCAGCTTTCCAGCATGGTGGCGACAACCGGCCAGCCCACGCTGCCCTGGGGGTCCAGCCTACCCAGAACCTCCAGCATGGCCTGTGCGTCCTCTACCCTGCGGTCACGCAAGGCAATAAACGCCAGCGCCTTGAGCGTATAAAGCGCAAAGCGCTCCGGCCCGGCATGGTCTGCCGCCCCATGGGACCAGAGCCGCCAGTCCGTGCTCCAGCCCGCCTGGCGCGCGGCCTCGGCCAGGCCTGCCTCGGCCATGGTGCGGGCCTGCGCCATTTTGTACTGGTAGGCCAGAACCTTGTAGAGGCACAGGTACGGGGGCAGGGCCGTGTGGTCCAGCGCATGCGCCTGCCAGAACAGGGCCTCGGCCGCTGCCCGGTCCTGCCGGTGGGCCAGCACGCCTTTTTGCAGCAGCGCATCCACCTGTGGTGGCAGCGCCCCAAAATCAATTCCCTCGAAAACAGCACCAACGGAAGACACCATACCCCTAGCCCCCAGCCATGTTTGCCCCTGCGCCAGCCATGGCCACACCACGGCCACAGGGGAGTGCGCCCACCCCATGTGGCGCGAACGTGAAAAGGAACACCACGCACAAATCGTTCCAAATCCGCTGCCCTGCGCACACGCCAGCCATGATGACTTTCGCGTTGACCAATGGCTGCGTGAACTTGCTTAATGAACTCAGATAATCCTGTTTTTATTCAGGTATTATCATGAGTTTTTTCAAACACAGCTTTAAAGAGGCTTCTAATGTCTAAATGGACGGGCTTATGGCGCGTGGCCGGGCATGACGGCAAGGCTAACCGTATTGTCGTGCTCAACGGCGACGTGGAGGACGAAATTGATGAAAAAGATTACGTCCTGAACAAGATACAGCCCCCTGTTGAAGATCTGGAATGGCGGAAAAAGTAGGGTTTCCGCCATTTGACGGACGTGGATGTTCCATATCGGACACAAGGGGGGGAATATCCACACATCCGTCTGGCCAGTGTGTCGGGCCCGGCCTTAAACCGCCGGGCCCGGCCGATTGGCGTACACACAGCCCCAGATAGGCAAAAGGACCGGGACGTTACCGCCCCGGTCCCTCCGGTCTTGCCGCGCTTAGCAAGATTTCGTGCGTGCTGGCCCTTCTGCCTCAGGCTCTGGCCTGCACGGCTTCCTCCTGCCCAAAAGCCATCTGGCCCCATACCCGCTCACGCAGCATGGGCACAATGGACTGATCGCTCAGGGCGGACAGATCACCCAGTTCATTGGTATCCCCACTTGCGATCTTGCGCAACAGGCGGCGCACAATTTTGCCCGAGCGCGTGCGCGGCAGGTCCGGCACCAGGTACACCGCCTCGGGGGCTGCGTACCGCCCGATCAGCTGCACCACCAGGCGGCTTATGCCCGCCTCGTCCAGTCCGGCGGTCACGTCCTTGCGCGGGATGGCAAACACCACCAGCGCCTGCCCCTTGACCGGGTGCTCCACCCCAACGGCCGCACATTCCACAATCCTGTGGTCCGCCCCCAGCGCGTCCTCCACCTCCGCCGTGCCAAGGCGGTGGCCTGCGATGTTGATGACGTCGTCCATGCGCCCGGTAATCCAGTAATATCCGTCCTCGTCCCGCTTTGCGCCATCGCCTGTAAAGTACAGGCCCGGAGCCATGGCAAAGTACGTCTGGCAAAAGCGGGCGTGGTCACCCCATATGGTGCGCGCCTGACCGGGCCATGAGCGGGCAATGCACAAGGCACCTTCCGCGGCACCCTGCTCCACCTTGCCCTGCGGGTCGGTTATGGCCATTTCCACCCCCGGCAGGGGCATGGTGGCCGAACCCGGCTTGAGCGAGTGCACACCCGGTATGGGGCCAAGCACAATGCCCGCCGTCTCGGTCTGCCACCATGTGTCGGCCACGGGGCAGCGTTTCTTGCCCACCACGTCATGGTACCACAGCCATGCATCGGGGCTTATGGGCTCACCCGCCACGCCAAGCAGGCGCAGGGAGGACAGGTTACGGCGGTTCACCACATCATCGCCTTCGGCCATCATGGCGCGTACGGCTGTGGGGGCGGTAAAGAGCATGCTCACCCTGTACTCGTCTATCAGGTCAAACCACCGACCCGGCCGGGGGTGGGTTGGCAGGCTGTCCGAGATCATGGTGGTGCCGCCATTGGCCAGCGGTCCATACACAACCGAGGTGTGCCCCGTAATCCAGGCCACATCGGCCGTGCACCACAGCACATCGCCCGGCTGGTGGGTGTACACCATGCCCATGGTGTAGGCCGCCCACACCATGTACCCCCCCGTTGCATGCACAACCGCCTTGGGCTTGCCTGTGCTGCCCGATGTATAGAGCATGAACAGGGGGTCCTCCGCGCGCATGACAACGGGTACGAAATCCGCCTCGAAATTATCCACAAAGTCATGAAAATCGTAGTCCCGGCCCGGCAGCATGGGTACGGCCTCCTCCGATGTCCGCACGACCAGCATGGAGTGGACCCCACTGTTGCCCCCCGCCTTGCGCAGGGCCTCGTCCATGCTCTGCTTGTAGGCCACCGGCTTGTTGCCACGCCACGCCATGTTGGCGGTAATGACCGCCACGGCCCCGCTGTCCACCAGGCGTTCGGCGATACCCTCGGCTGAGAACCCGCCAAACAGCACCACATGCACAGCCCCAATGCGCGCGCAGGCCAGCATGGACACAACCGCCTCCGCCACCATGGGCAGGCAGATGGCCACCCTGTGCCCTTTTTCCACGCCCAGGTGGGTCAGGGCGTTGGCAAGGCGGCAGACCCGCTCGTGCAAATCCCTGTAGGTCAGGCTTTCGGAGCGGCCATGCGCCTCGCGCTGGCTGATAAGGGCCACCTGATCGCCCCGCTCGGTCAGGTGGCGGTCTATGCAGCAGACCGAGGCGTTGAGCGTGCCATCGGCAAACCAGCTTATGGACACGTCTTTTTCAAAACTGCCCGTAAAACCCTGCGTGGGTTTGGTGCACCAGTGGATGCGCCGGGCCTGTTGGAGCCAGAAGCCGTCCGGGTCGCGGCCTGCGTGCTCGCGCATGGCCTGCAACTGCTCGGGCGTCATGATCGCCGGGTAGTTGGGGTAGGTGCGCGCGGGAATGAGTGTGCGGTCCGTCATGGTCTTGTATCCCCTGTTCTTGTTGTTTGTGTGGGACAGAAGTCTGCGGTGTTCAGGCGGCGTTACGGTCGGGTTGTCCAATATGCGGGAGAACCGTGGCCACAATGCCTGCGTCAAGTGTTTCATAATCATAATACCGGAGTGTTCTGTACAGTTCCTCGCGGGTTTGCATCCGCTCCAGCATGGCCTGCGTGCCCCCCGTACGGGCGATGGTGGCGTACAGGTCCGCCTGCGCCTTGTTGGCCGCCCGGAGCGAACTGACAGGCCATATGACCATGTTGTAGCCCATGGCCTCGAACTCGCTGGCCGTAAAATAGGGCGAACGGCCAAACTCGGTCATGTTGGCCAGCAGGGGCACATCGGGCAGGCGGCGCGCAAACTCCCTGAACATGTCTTCCGATATCAACGCCTCGGGGAAAATGGCGTCGGCCCCTGCCTCGTAATACAGCCGCGCGCGGGCCACCGCCCCGTCCAGCCCTTCCGAGCCTGCGGCGTCCGTGCGGGCAATCACCACCATGTCGCGCCGGGCACGGGCGGCGGCGGCCACCTTTTGCGCCATCTCCTGCGGGGAGACGAGCTTTTTGTCATTCAGGTGCCCGCATTTTTTGGGCAGGACCTGGTCCTCAATATGCACAGCCCCCGCCCCCGCCTCCTCAAACGCGCGGACCATGTTCATCACATTCAGGGTTTCGCCATACCCGGTGTCCCCATCCACCAGAACGGGCAGGCCTGTTGCGCGCACCACCTGACGGATGAAAAAACACACCTCGTCTATGGTAATAATGCCCAGGTCGGGCAGGCCCATGCTCGCGGTCATGGCAGCCCCGGACAGGTAGAGTGCCCCAAACCCGCAATCGCGCGCCTGCAGGGCCGCCTGCCCGTTATGCGCGCCGGGGATCTGCATGATTCCCTTGCGGTGCATCATCTCTTTAAAACGCTGGCCCGCAGGTGTTGCGGGCAGGTCCTTACCTACCAGATAGGTCATGCGGCGTACTCCAGTCCATCGCGTTCACGCAAGGGTGTGAGCGGGCGCGCATCCGGCCCCGTATAGTTGGCGGACGGGCGGATGATTTTGCCATCCATCCGCTGTTCCATGATATGCGCGCACCAGCCCGTAACGCGGGCCATGACAAAAACAGGGGTGAACATGGGTGTTGGAATACCCATGGCGTTGTAGGAAACAGCGCTGAACCAGTCGAGGTTGGGGAACATCTTCTTCTGCTCCGCCATAACCCGCTCCAGGCGCTCGGCCACGGTATAGAGCCGCATGGTGCCGTTGCGACGGGAAAGGTCCCTTGCCGTTTCCTTGATAATTTCGTTGCGGGGGTCCGCCAGTGTGTACACCGGATGACCAAAGCCGATAATCACCTCCTTGGCCTCCAGCCTGCGGCGGATATCCGCCTCGGCCTCGTCCGCTGTGCGGTAGCGTTGCTGAATGTCCAGCGCCACCTCGTTCGCTCCCCCATGCTTGGGGCCACGCAAGGCCCCGATCGCGGCGGTAACGGCGGAATACATGTCCGACCCCGTGCCCGCCACCACGCGCGCGGCAAAGGTGGAGGCATTGAACTCATGCTCGGCGTACAGAATGAGCGAGGTATGCATGGCCTGCACCCAGTCCGACGGGGGTGTGTAGCCGTGCAGAAGATGCAAAAAATGCCCGCCTGCACTGTCATCATCCGTGCGGGTTTCTATCCGCCGCCCGTGGTTGGAGTAATGGTACCAGTAAAGCAGCATGGAGGCGGTGGAGGCCACCAGCCTGTCCGCGATCTCACGCGCGCCGGCTATGGGGCAGTCACTCCGCTCGGGCAGGGCGCAACCCAGAACCGACACCGCCGTACGCAGCACGTCCATGGGGTGGGTGGAGGCGGGAAGGCGCTCCAGTGTGGCGCGCACGATATCGGGAATATCGCGCAGGCTGGCCAGGTGGCGTTTATACCCTTCCAGCTC
This sequence comes from uncultured Acetobacter sp., assembly GCA_937900755.1. Taxonomy (GTDB): domain Bacteria; phylum Pseudomonadota; class Alphaproteobacteria; order Acetobacterales; family Acetobacteraceae; genus Acetobacter. The sequence continues at coordinate 6,150 of CALCDN010000233.1, forward strand.
CGCCGTGTTGGGCAGGTAGCCGTGGACCAGAAGGTAGGCGACCTCCTCAAACGTGCAGGCACGCGCGAGGTCTTTTATGTCGTACCCACGGTAGTGCAGGTCGTTGCCGCTGTGGCCAACCGTGCTCAGGGCCGTATTGCCCGCCACGGTGCCGGACAGGGCCACGGATTTTTTGGGTTTTGTGCGGTGCAGTTCGGTATGCATGATCCTTGCTCCCCTGCCTTGGTGTCTGTTGTGTCCGTTCAGGACGTAATGGCTGCTGCCTGCCGGGTGCTGGTCGCGCCCACGCCGGACTGGCCGAAGTTGAAAATGCCTTCCACCCGGTTGAGCGGCATGTCCTGTTGTGGAATATGCAGTTCAAGCTGGTGCAGCCCCCCCGCCCCAAGCTCTGGCAGGCGCTGCACTGCGGCCAGGAAACGCTCCGCTTCCGCAGCACTCACAATACCTTCTGACAGGGTGCGGAATTTTTTAATATAGTCAGCACGCTGCCACGGCGTAGCCCCCAGCGTGTGGGCATTGGCCACGGCCAGTTCATCCTCCAGGACAGTGCCGTTTTTCATGCGGATGACAATGCGCCCGCCAAAGGCTTTCCTGTCCGGGTCGCTTTCGTGGTAGCGTTGTGTCCACTCGGGTTTTTCAATCGTGTGGATTTTCTTCCACAACCGCACCGTATCGGCCCTGCGCGCGCGCTCGGGTTCGTAGGAGCGCACATGGTGCCAGCTCCCGTCCTGCAAGGCCACGGCCACGATGTACATAATGGAGTGGTCCAGCGTCTCCCGCGTGGCCTGCGGGTCAAACTTCTGCGGGTCGTTGGAGCCGGTGCCAATTACGTAGTGGGTGTGGTGGCTGGTTTCGATCAGCACATCGTCCACATCCTCCCAGTTGCTCACCTTCCTGCCCATGCGAAAGGCAAGGTCGATCAGCGCCTGGCTCTGGTATTCGGCGGAATGTTCCTTGGTAAAGGAAGACAGAATGGCCCGCTTTGGCTCGCCCATGGTGGGCAGGGGCACTGTGTAGAGCGCGTCCTTGCCATCCAGCATCCAGGCGATCACGCCATCCTCCCCTTCATAGATGGGTGTGGGCGATGTCTCGCCCAGCATGGCGCGATCGACCGATTCCACGGCCATTTTGCCCGCATGGGCGGGAGCGTACGCCTTCCAGGACGAAATTTCGCCCTTGCGGCTCTGGCGCGTGGCGGTGGTGACATGCAGCGCCTGCCCGATGGCCTGATAAATGACCGAGGGCGGCAGGCGCAAAAGCGTGCCAATACCCGCGGCAACCGAGGGGCCAAGATGGGCCACATGGTCGATCTTGTGCTTGTGCAGGCATATGGCGCGGGCCAGGTCGATCTGGATTTCGTAGCCCGTGGCAATGCCACGGATCAGGTCCGCGCCACTGCGGTTGCACTGCTGCGCCACGGCCAGAATAGCGGGAATATTGTCCCCCGGATGCGAGTATTCCGCCGCCAGGAACGTATCGTGGTAGTCCAGTTCCCGCACGGCGGTACCATTGGCCCAGGCCGCCCATTCCGCATGCACCTGCACGTCCGGCCCCATGCCGAACACCGTGGCGCCACCGGGCCTGCGGTGGGCCAGCGCCTCGGTCCGCGCACTCATGACCGAATGACGGTTGACCGAGGCCATGGCCACGGCGGCATTGTCAATCATGCGGTTGATGATCATGTCGGCCACAGCGGGTTCCACCGCAACCGGGTCGGCCGCGACCTGCGCGATTTTCCAGGCAAGCTGGTCCGCACGGTTCAGGCGCTCACTCTCGGGGTGTACGCGCACTTCATGATTTTGCATTGTTCCGGCCCTTGCCATCTTGTGATCTGGGGAAACAGTTGCAGACTGTTGCGTAAAGCAGCAGAGGAATAAGAGTAAAAAGAAGCGAAGGAATTCGCCCCACTTGCAAAGTCTGTGAAGGTTGGTGTGCATGCCCAGGACAAAAACCAAGCTGTTTGCCGGGAACAGACTGCGCCAGTTGCGCCAGCGCGAGAGCATGACGCAGGCCGTGCTGGCCGAATGTGTTGGCATATCGCTCAGCTACCTCAACCAGCTTGAGCGCAACCACCGCCCCCTGCCCGACCACCTTTTGCAAAACCTGTGCGAGCGCTTTGCCATAAGCCCCGCCTGGTTTTCCGATACGCGCGAAGCACATGCCGTGCAGGCCCTACGCGAGACCATGGCCGACCCGATTTTTAAAAATGCCCCGCTGGCAATGGCCAAAATGGCCGAGGCCGCCCGACAGAGCCCCGAACTGTGCGAGGCGTTCCTGACCCTTTACCGCGCCTATACGTTTGACCAGGAACGGCGCGAACATGCGCCCTCGGCCACCAGCACGCCCCCGCTTGAACCGTATGAAGCCGTGGGCAACTGGGTGCAGGACCACAACAACTATTTTCATCAACTCGATTGTGCGGCCGAGGCTTTTTACGAACAGCTATCCCCCGGTGAAGGTGCCCTGGGCACAGCCCTTGTGCGCCACCTGCAAGAGCGGCACGGCCTGGGCATTACCCACAGCACCGACCTGCAGGAGCGCGGCCTGGTCTGGCGCATTGACCGGCACAGACACCAGATCCAGCTCCCCCATAACCAGCCGCCCGAAAGCACACTGTTTTTTCTGGCCCAGATTATTGGCCAGTTGGAACATAACCGCCTGATGAATGACATTTTGCGACGTGAAGGCCCAGGGGAGCGCAATGCACAGGAACTCGCGCGCGTGTACCTTGGCAATTACTTTGCTGGCGCGCTGATCCTGCCCTATGCGCGCTTCCTGCACAAAGCCCAGGGCATGCGCTATGATGTGGACGACCTGCGCCGCCACTTTGGCGTCAGTTTTGAGCAGGTCTGCCACCGCCTGAGCACCATGCAGCGTTTTGGCGCTGAGGGAATTCCCTTTTATTTTCTCAAACTCGATATTGCAGGAAATATTCTGAAAAGTTTTTCGGCCAACCGTTTTTCGCAGGCCCGGTTTGGTGGCCCCTGCCCGTTGTGGAACGTGTTCCGCGCCTTTGCAACGCCGGGGCAGATCCAGGTCCAGCTTTCGCAGACCACGGATGATTCCATCTACCTTAACGTCGCCCGCACGGTCGGGCGCGAAGGGCTGAACTACGCCGACCGCCCCCGCCAGATTGCCATGGTGCTGGGCTGCACCATAACGGATGCGGCAAAAACCGTTTACGCAGCAGGGCTTAACCTGGAGGACCACACGCTGGTAGTGCCCATTGGGCCGGGGTGCCGGGCCTGCGGGCGGGAGCAGTGCAGCCACCGCTCGCTCCCCGTTTCCGGCCGGGTGCTGGACACAGGCAGCAATGCGCGCGGCGTGGTACCCTACCGGGCCGTGCCCGAACACGAAAAAACCCGCTCGGGCTGAGCGGGTCGGATGCTGGTGGAGCAAGGGATATGAGGAGGAGAAGTAAGAAACCTTTCGGACTGACCGGGGATGCAAAACAGTCCGAAAGTTCGGGGGGATAGTGTTTTAACGGTAGTCACGACAACCACAGATTGTCGCGGTGATGCCCCTTGCCCCACCAGCAGAAACGCCTTCATCACCGCGACAAGATGATAATAAGAACGATTCTCATTAAAGCGCAAGCAAAAAAACAGGGGCTGCGTATTTTTTTACGCAGCCCCTGCCTGTTACCACCATACGGGCGCTGTGCCCGGAGGTTTTTAGTGTGCGCCAGCCGGGGCGGACGCCGCGCTGGATGCTGCGGGGGCGGGCGT
>CALCDN010000234.1 GCA_937900755.1 uncultured Acetobacter sp.
GCTTTACCATAACCCCACCAACGCAGCAGCGCGAGGCGCTCCATGCAGCCCTTGCCACGGCCCAGACGGGCCTGGACGACCTGCTGCGCGAGGTCGGGTGCCACAGTGCCGATCAGGCCGAAAGCCAGCATGCTGCGCGCAGGCTGGTGGAGCGTGAGGTGGAGCAGGCCACCGCCGAGTGTATGGCGCTCCTGTCCGTGCCGGAGGCCAGCGGTATTGAAAACGCCCTGAACGCGCAGCGCCAGCACCTGCATGAGCGCGAGGCGCTTTTTGCGCGCGAGCAGGCGGCACAGGCGGATATGGCGGAAGATGCCAGCGCGCAACTGGACGTGGAGCAGGCCAGCCGGCTGGAGCAGGATGCGATCATGGCGGCGGAGGCCGCGCGCCAGCATGAGCAGGATGTGTTGAGCCAGCACCGCGCCGCCCATACCCGGCTGGAGCATACACTTGCGCAGGCCGGGCAGCAGCATGCGGCCCTGCAACGCTACCAGCGCGAACTGGGTGTGTGGCTCGGGCGTGAACCCGACCCCACCTTGCTGGCCCGCCTGACCCGGAGCGAGGAGGACAGGCGGCACGCACAGGCCGAACTGGCCCGTATTGCCCATATAAGGCAGCAGGAGGAACCCCTGCCCGTGGTGGAGCAGGGCATCATACGCCGCGAGCAGGCCATGGAACATGCGCGCGAGCAGGTTAAAACCCTGTCCATGGACAAGAGGGAGCGCGAAACCCGTATTCGTCACGCGGAGGGGGATGGGCTGGACGAGCAACTGGCCAGTGCGCGGCGCCATGCCGGGCAGTTACAGGGGGAACAGGCCGCCTGCGAGCGGGAGCGGGCGGCCCTTGCCCTGCTCGAAAGCACGTTGCTCAAAGCCGAAACCACTCAGACCGAGCGGTATCTGGCCCCGTTGGTACAGGCCATGCAGCCCACGTTTTCCGCCCTGTTCCGGGGGGTGACACTGGAGATGGACACCCAGTTCGCCCTGACCGGCCTGACCCGCCAGAGGGCGGAGAAGGTCGAGCACCTGTCCGATGGTACACGCGAGCAGATTGCCGTGCTGGTGCGGCTGGGCTTTGCGGAACTGCTGCACAAACGGGGGGCCCCAGCCATTCTGGTGCTGGATGATGCGCTGAGTTTTTCAGACTCGCAAAGGCTGGAAACCCTGTTTGACGTACTGGCCGAGGCCGCGACACGCCTGCAGATTGTGCTGCTGACCTGCCATGCCGAGCAGTTTGCCCCCCTGGGGGGCAGGCTGCTGAACCTGCGCCCGATGGAGCATTTTACCGCCCCGCGTTAATTACATGACCGCGTTGAACTGCAACCCCATGACGGCGGCATCGTGGAAGACGGTGCTGCCACCGGGGCGGTTGATGTACTGGAAGTCCGGCTGCAACGAAATGCCCGGAGCCACATGGGCGTTATAGAACACTTCATAAATGTTCTCATGCGACTGAATACCCCATACCTGCCCCCACTGGTTGGAGGGGAAGGCCACACCGGCATTGGCCGCGGCCTCCTGCTGCAAGGTGGAGGCGCGGCTCATCAGTTCCCACTGGTACATGGCGCCCACGCTATCCATCGGGCGGCCCCATTTGGCGCCGGTTTCCACCATGCCAGCCCAGATATGGTGGGACATGGCGGTGGTGTGCCCATCCGCCCACATCCAGCCAGCAAGGGCGATCAGGCCGTTGGTCGGGCCATCGCCATTACGGACCAGCATCTGGTCGGCCATGACCCATGCGCTGGCCCGGCCCGCGCGGTAGCGTTTGGGCATGCCGGTCTCAATCCACGGGTTGCCGTGTATGTCTTCCAGCAGGTCGGGGTAACTGGAGTTATCGTATCCAAAACCGGCCTTGTAGTGCCCGTTCAGGTGGTCTTTGCCAAATTTTGGCAGCCAGCCCACTTCCACGGGGGAGGAGAACTTGCCCAGACCATCCTGCGCCCACGCCCAGCCCGAAATGCCGCCGTTGAAGGCGTGGGGAGAAACAGCAAACAGCGCGCCCATGATGTAGGTCTCGCTCGTGGGCATGACGCGGGCGACAAAGCCAAGATTGCCCGATGGCCAGTCCCGCGCGCCCTCGGTGTATTTGGTGGGTGCGGGGTTACCGCACATGGCCACGTTCATGTACATGCAGAACAGGGGGGAGGCGGCAAAAAAGCTGCCCGGTGGAATCCAGCCCGCGCTGACGTCCAGATGGTTATGCAAAAAGGACTTCTCGGCGTACAAATACACAAGGTGGGCCACCACATTGCCGCGGCCACCATAAATCTGCTGCACGCCCCCTATGGAGTCCCCGATATCCTCGGTGCTCAGGTTCCGCCCGTGGCCGTTGACGACCATCATATGGGTCCAGAAATTCTTGAACAGGTCCGTATTGGTCAGCTTGCCCCAGTCCACGTCCAGTTCAACACCGGCCTGGCCTGCATCGGTCTCCCCCTTCCTGCGGCCACCATGGAAGTTGCCTGCCAGTTCCTCATGGACATCGGCCAGAATATGGATGCCGTGCTTGATCAGCCACGGCTGCGCACCGCCCCAGTTGCCAAAAAAATGGTCCTTGCCATAGGGGGCTGAAAACAGGGGGCCGGGGTCTTCAACCAGATTGGCCTCGTTATCAACTTCCAGACTGGGTAAAAGACCAATAGAACTGTTGCCACCGGCCAGGAGCTGGGCTCGTGCGGGGAGAGCTGTGGTCAGGAAGGGAATAAGGAAGGCAAAAAGCCAGAAGGCACGAAAAGGAAAAAAAATACGTTTGGTCATGATCCCAATTTTGTTGTCTTTGGATTGGTCTTTTGCATCAGCACCAAGATCAATCATGGTTTATCGGGGTGGAACAACCCCAATCCCTAAATGTTTTTTAGGCCGTTGCAGACAAAAGGTTGCCCTAATGGGGCTATTTTCTGCCTCAGACGGCAATTATTCATTTCTCTGATGCGTTTTTGCATCATTCTTGTGGAGATATAACAGTCAGCCATGTCCAGGATTGATACAAACCGACCGTTTTTGCCCGTGCGTATTGCTGTCATGACTGTTTCGGATTCGCGCACGCTGGAGACGGACACATCCGGTGCCGCCCTTGTGGCCCGGATCGAGGGGGCAGGGCACAGCGTTGCCGGGCGCACCATTGTCACGGACGATACAGACCTGATCGCCGCGCAACTGGAAGCATGGATCGCGGACCCGCAGGTGGATGTGGTCATTACCAATGGCGGCACGGGGGTTACCGGCCGGGACGTGACCCCCGAAGCCTTCGAGCGTGTCATGGAAAAGCGGATCGAAGGGTTTGGCGAGCTTTTTCGCATGCTCTCCTACCAGAAGATTGGCACGTCCACCATTCAGTCCCGTGCCGTGGCGGGTGTTGCGGGGGGGACATACCTGTTCGCACTTCCCGGCTCCACAGGTGCGGTCAAGGATGGCTGGGACGACATTCTGGTGTTCCAGCTTGATAGCCGCCACCGCCCCTGCAACTTTGTGGAACTGATGCCCCGCCTGCGCGAAGGGCTGAAGGAGAGCGCGCACCATGACTGATGATGTAAAGCTGCTGATGCTGGCCGGGGACTACGTGGAGGACTACGAGATCATGGTTCCCTACCAGGCATTGTCCATGCTGGGCTACAGGGTGGACGTGGTCTGCCCTGGCAAGAAGGCGGGGGAGACGGTCCTGACCGCCATCCACGACTTTGAAGGGGCGCAGACCTACAGCGAAAAACCCGGCCATGCCTTTACGCTGACCGCGGATTTTGATGCGATTGATACGGACGACTATCTGGGGCTGATCGTCCCTGGTGGCCGTGCACCTGAATATTTGCGGCTTAACGCACGGGTGCTCGATATTGTGCGCGCCTTTGCGGACCGGCCTCTGGCTGCCATCTGCCACGGTGCGCAACTGCTGGCCGCGGCCGGGGTGATCAGGGGACGCACGGTCTCGGCCTACCCCGCATGCAGGCCGGAGGTGGAACTGGCTGGCGGCACCTATGCCGATATCGCGGTGACGGATGCGGTCACGGATGGGGAACTGGTAAGCGCCCCCGCATGGCCTGCCCACCCGGCGTGGCTTGCGCAGTTTCTGAAGGTGCTGGGGGCCAATGTCAGTATCTAGGCCCGGTTAGCGCCACCTTTGGCCTCTTTGGCCACGGAGGAAGGGGGGCTGCATGGGGGGCAAGGCACCCCCGGCAGATCCCCTACCGCCTTACTGGTGGCGGCTGAGGCTCCGGGTGTTCTGGCAGCCTAGTAGTCGCTTACGGCGGGGCGGTTGAGCATGGCCATCAGCTCACGCCGGGTGTCGGAATTGTTGCGGAACACGCCGAGCATGGTGCTGGTGACCATGGACACGCCGGGTTTGTGCACGCCGCGTGTGGTCATGCATTCGTGCGCGGATTCAATAATAACGGCCACACCGTGGGGTTCCAGCTCGGCATTGATGGTATTGGCGATCTGGGCCGTCATGCGTTCCTGAATCTGGAGGCGGCGGGCATAGGCATCCACCACACGCGCCAGCTTGGAAATGCCAACAACCCGCTGGCGCGGCAGGTAGGCCACATGGGCGCGGCCGATAATGGGGGCCAGATGGTGCTCGCAGTGGCTTTCAAAGCGGATGTCACGCAGCAGGACAATTTCGTCATACCCATCCACTTCGGAAAACGTCCGGCGCAGCAGATTTGCCGGGTCAATTTCATGCCCCGAAAAAAAGTCGGTATAGGCACGGGCAACACGGGCGGGCGTGTCCAGCAGACCTTCACGCGTTGGGTCATCCCCCGCCCAGCGCAGCAGGGTGCGCACGGCCTGTTCGGCCTCTTTTTGGGTGGGGCGGTCGGTAGGGTGCTCAGGCACGCTCATGCCGGTCTCCTGTTTTGGTTATTGGAGCAGGTGGTTCTGGAAAGGGCTATCCAGGCTGAAGGCGGGAATAACGGCATCAAACCGCGTCCTGTCCGTGGTGGCCTGCAGCAGGTAGGTCCCGCGCATGAACCCACCGGGCGTGGAAAGGGACGCGCCGGATGTATATTCGTATAGGGTGCCGGGCTGAATAATGGGCTGCTCGCCCACAACGCCCTCTCCATGCACATATTCGGTGCGGCCGGACGTGTCGGTGATATGCCACGTCCGCTCAAGCAACTGCACGGCCCTCTCGCTGTCGTTGCCAATGCGGATGCGGTAGACCCAGCAGTAGCTATGCTCATCGGGCTCGGACTGGTCGGGCAGCCAGAAAACCTGTACCTGCACGCGAATACCATCGGTAACGGCTTCGTACACGGGCAGTGGCGAAAACAGTTCGTTCAGAGCATCTTCCGGGGATTGTGGAAGAGGGGCAACGGCCCAGTCGGCCATGGGTCTCCAGCTCCTGCAAAATGGGAAAAAATTCGGCCCAGACCAGCCGTTCCGTGCGACAGGTTCGCAGTGGATGCGCAGTGGGTGCCAGTATCATGAACATGTGGGTTGTGCAAAGCGCCATCGGGCATGGCGTGTGCATGTGTTCCTGCGTGGCCGTGGGCCAGACCCGGTTTATCGGGGCTGGGGCCACGGCCTGTGCCGGTGGTGGGGTGCTTACAGCGCCTTGAGGGCAGCCACACCGCGCGCCAGGTCGTCTATCAGGTCCGCGCTGTCTTCCAGGCCCACGGAAAAGCGGATCGCGCCATCGGTAATGCCAAGGGCTGCCCGTTCCTCGGGGCTGATCTTGGAGTGGGTGGTGGTGGCCGGGTGGGTCACCAGCGAGCGGGAGTCGCCCAGATTGTTGGAAATGGCGATAAGCTGGAGCGCGTCCATGAAGGCGAAGGCCTCTTTTTGCCCGCCCTCAACCGCAAACGCCACCAGCGTGCCGTTGCCACTCATCTGGCGCTGGGCCAGTTCATATTGCGGGTGGTCCTTGCGGTCGGGGTAGCGCACCAGTTTGATGCCTGGAGCACTGGCCAGATACTCCGCAACGGCCGCTGCATTGCGGGCCATGGCCTCCACCCGCAGGGAGAGCGTTTCCAGCCCCTTGAGCATGACCCATGCGTTAAAGGGCGAGAGGGCGTTGCCGGTGTTGCGGGTAAAGGGCTGGAGGGTTTCGGTTATCCAGTCCTTGCGGCCGAGCACGGCCCCGCCCAGCACACGGCCTTGGCCGTCAATGTGTTTGGTACACGAATACACCACCACATCGGCCCCAAGTTCCAGCGGCTTTTGGAAGATGGGGGAGGCAAACACGTTGTCCACAATCACAATCGCACCCGCCTTGTGGGCACGCTCGGAAATGGCGGTGATGTCGAGAATGTCCAGCATGGGGTTGGACGGGCTTTCCAGCAGCACCGCATCGGTGGGAACGGACAGGGCTTCATCCCACTGCGCCAGATCGTCACCATCCACAAACACGGTTTCCACGCCGTAGCGGGGCAGCAGGTGGTTGACAATCCAGTGGCACGACCCGAACAGCGCGCGCGACGCCACAACACGCCCGCCAGCGGTCACGTGGGAAAGCAGGGCGGAGGACACAGCCCCCATGCCCGTGGCCGTGGTCACACAGGCTTCGGCCCCTTCCAGGTCGGCCAGGCGGCGCTCAAGGGCTGCGGTGGTGGGGTTGCCAAAACGGCTGTACTGGTAATGCGTGACCTCACCCGTAAAGGTTTTGGCGGCCTGTTCGGCATTGTCGTACACAAAACCGGAGGTCAGGAAGAGTGCTTCGCTGGTTTCACCATATTCGGTGCGCTCCAGACCGGCATGGAGCTGACGTGTGGCAGGGCGCCACGCCTTGGAAGAGGAAGTCTGGTTATCACTCATGGGACTAGTATCCGGTTCTTTCGTGTCTGATCCAAACCATGCAGGCGGGAGCCGGGCTTGCGGCCCTTTGCAGGGTTCAATCTCTCAAATTGACCGTGGAAACCATGACGTCGGGTTATGCGCGCCGTCAAAGCCTCTTTAGCGCGTTTCTTTTACCTCGCCGCAAGCCGGCCTAACAAATCACGAGGGAAGGTCTCCGGGCAGAAACATTCTGTTTTCTGGTTAGTCCTGCTCCATATCATTCGTCAAGAATGTATTTTATCCGCAGAACACGCACATTCCACAATCCTGATCTGTGGTTATTGCGTTATAACAATGCTTGCAGCAGGGGAACAAACGGCAGGTCCGCTGCTGGCATGGCGTAGTTGCGCAGGTCGGCTGGTGCGACCCATGCCAGTTTCTGCCCTTCACGCGGGGTGGGCGTGCCAAGCCAGCGGCGGCAGATATACAGCGGCATCAGCAGGTCAAAGCCCGGATAGGCGTGCGAGGCAAATGTAAACGGGGCCAGGCATGCGCGCGACATGTCCAGCCCCAGTTCCTCATGCAGTTCGCGCGCAAGGGCGGCCTCTGGCGTTTCCCCCGCCTCCACCTTGCCGCCGGGGAATTCCCACAGGCCGGCCATGCTTTTGCCCTCCGGCCTGCGGGCAAGCAGAATATGGCCCTGTGCATCTATCAGGGCGGCAGCGCAGACCAGCACCAGCCTGCGTGGGGCCTGCTGGGGGGTGGGGGCAGTGCTCATGTCCAGATCAGTCCGGTTGGCTTCCATCATGGCGACAGGCAGTTCCGTGCCGCGTGCGGTAAACATCTGCCTGTCGGTGCCGCAATGGCGGAAGCCTGCGTGTTCAAGCACACGAATGGAGGCGGGGTTGTCCTGTGCCGCCGTTGCGCGCAGGGCGGTAATGTCCAGGTGCGCCAGCGCCCAGCGCGTCATGCGGGTGGTGGCATGGCTGGCAATGCCCTGCCCCCAGTAGGGGCGGCCAACCCAGTAGCCCAGTATGCCCACGCGGCCCACCTGCGGCAGGGTGTGAATACGCACCCCGATACAGCCCAGAAAAGCCCCATCAGGCGTGGTTATGGCAAAATGGTAGCCTTCGCCGCGCGCATGCATCTGGCAGGTGGAGGCAATCCAGCTATCCGCAAGCTCGCGTGGGTAGGGGAAGGGCAGGCGGCTGAGCATGCGCACCACCTCCCAGTCATTGACAAGGTGGTGCAGGGTTGTTGCATCATCCGGGTGGAGCGGGCGCAGGCGGCATGGACCTGCATCCAGTAACAAAGGTCCGGTATCAGGCATGAGACTCGCTGGCAGGGGGGATGCCGCACGTGACCAGCATGGCTCTTAGCGCGTTGATAACGGGAAAGACCTCCACATTGTGGTCTCCCCCCAGTTCGCGCCATGCATTTTGTTCAAGTTCCACAATCTCGCGGTCCTCGGCAAAAATCCGCTCGGTAAAGGCCACAAGCAGCGGCCAGGCCATATCCAGAACACCGGGAATTTTGGGCCGCTTGACCGAGAGCAGGCCAAAGGTCCGGTTGGTCATCTCATCAGCACTCTGGGGCGTGTAGACAATCCACAGGTCCATGACCGGGTCTTCTTCCCCGGTCTGGATGCGCAGGGTCTGGTAGGGGTATTCGGTGTGGATGGTCATGACATCGCGGTGCTGGAATTTTGCCGACACGTCGCGCCGTTCACCAAAAATCAGCGCCTCGCCAAAGGGTTGCTTGCCACCTGTACGCGCAAAGCTGTAGCGGGCCTCCACCAGGCCGGGCTCGCGCCTTTGGCCCAGAAAGCGGGGCTTCATCTGCCCCATCTGCTTGGAGTGCATGAACTGGTGGTTCATATCCATCAGGTTTTCATGCATGAAGCTGTAATGGCAGCCAACCTTGCGGCCAAAATAGCGGGTTTTGTAGGCGGGGTTGTCCGCCTTGGCCAGGTGGGGGGCCAGTGGCACGCCCGGCGCCTTGTCCGGGTCGCCAGGGAAGACAAAGATCATGCCGTTCTGCTCACGGCAGGGGAAGGTGCGCACGCCGTTGGGCAGCTTGCCCTTGCCCAGGTAAGGCACATCAATACACCGGCCCGAGCGGCCATAGGCCCAGCCGTGGTAGCAGCATTTGACCGAACTGCCCGCCACAACGCCCTTGCTCAGCGGCACCTGCCTGTGTGCGCAGCGGTCTTCGAGCGCAAAAATGGGGCCGTCCACCGGGCGCACCAGCGCTATGGGCATGCCCGCGTACCGCGTGCCTATGGTTTTGCCGGGTTTGAGTTCGCGCGACCATGCAACCGGGTACCAGTAGTCCGGGTTGGAGCGGACCCTGCGTATGTCCGTTGTGTTCGAGCGTGTCTCGGTATCAAAGGACGTATCGTCAGAAATGGGCGGTACTGTCTGGTTCATGTCGCCTCGAATCAGGGGGACCCCCGCGGCATCTGGCCGATGCCGCTACTTGCGAACGCTATCTCAACTCATAGCCCCGTGCGATGCAAGACCATAGGGGCAGGTTTGACAAATTAATGCGCGGCCAGTTCGGCGGTCAGGGCTTCCACAAACTGGTACGCCACACGGCCGGAGCGGCTGCCACGGGTAATGGCCCATTCATTGGCGCGGGCGAGCAGCACGTCCTGGGCAATGGGCAGGTTACGCGTGTGGGCGTAGGTCTTGACCATGTCGGTATAGGTATCCTGTTCGCAGGCATGGAAGCCAAGCCACAGGCCGAACCGGTCGGAGAGGGAGACTTTTTCCTCCGTGGCTTCGGAGGGGTTGATGGCGGTTGCGCGTTCGTTCTCGATCATGTCGCGCGGCATCAGGTGGCGGCGGTTGGACGTGGCGTAGAACAGGACATTCTCCGGCCGTCCGGCAATGCCGCCATCGAGCACGGATTTGAGGGCCTTGTAGTCCCGGTCCTCCTTTTCAAACGACAGGTCATCGCAGAACAGGATGAACCGGCGGGAATTCGCGCGCAGCAGGCTGAGCAGGAGTGGCAGGCTTGTCAGGTCCTCGCGCTGGATTTCTATCAGCGCGATAAGCCCCGCACCCGGGGCACAAGGTTTGCCATCCACCATATTGACCAGTGCATGGGCGCCCTTGACAAGGGATGACTTGCCCATGCCGCGCGCGCCCCACAGCATGGCGTTGTTGGCGGGCAGGCC
>CALCDN010000235.1 GCA_937900755.1 uncultured Acetobacter sp.
GAGAGGATGATCTGGGCCGGAGCTGCGGGAACAACGGAGGTTACAACAGGGGTAGCCGGGGCCGGGGGCACGGCAACGGATGGAGCCGCAACCACCGCATCCGCCGCAAACGGCAGGTCACGATGCACGGATTGCTGCACCGGTGGCCGCCCCGTCACGCCCAGAGCGGCAAAGCCTCCCAGCACGCCAAGGACAACAACGGCTAAAACGATCAGAACCATACGGCTCATACAGGCAGGCTCCCCTAACAACAGATATAGGTGTGTTCTTTCTGCTCTATGTTAAGCTAGGCTTCATGTCATCACGTATCTCCTCCCCTCCCCAACCCCCGGACCCGCCGCCCCTCCCGCGTGACCTGGAGCGGATTGTCCGTAACCCCGGCAACAACGGCATGACGTCGGGGCGCAGCATTGTTCTGGTCGGCCTTATGGGGGCTGGCAAAACAACCGTTGGCCGCCACCTTGCCACCAGACTCGGCCTGCCCTTTGTTGATGCCGATGTTGAAATTGAGCGCGCGGCCGGGTGCTCCATTGCCGACGTATTCGAACTTTATGGCGAAAGCGCATTCCGTGATGGTGAGCGCCGCGTGATCCGCCGCCTGCTTGAAGGCCCCCCCATGGTGCTGGCCACGGGCGGCGGTGCGTTCATGGATTCCCAAACGCGCGCGCTGGTGCGCAGGCAGGCTGTTTCGGTCTGGTTGCGCTGCCCGCTGCCCGTGCTGCTCCGCCGGGTTGCCGGGCGCACGCACCGCCCCTTGCTCAACACCGCATCCCCCAGGGATGTGCTGGACAGGCTGATGACCATCCGCCACCCGGTTTATGCCGAAGCCGAGATTATAGTCGATTGTGGAGACAATAACGTGGAACACACCACAACCCGCGTCATGGAAGCGCTTGCCCTGTCCCGCCGTCCCCTGCGCCTGCCCGTCTCTCTGGCCAGGGCATCCTATGATGTGGTGATCGGCACGGACCTGCTCGCACGCGCGGGGGGGCTGTTGGCCCCTGTTCTGCCCCAGAAAAACGCCATCATCATCACCGACAGCACGGTTGCGCCCCTGTACCTGAAAAAGCTGGAGGATTCGCTGCACGAAACAGGCGTACGCACCCGCAGCCTGCGCATAACACCCGGCGAACAGAGCAAATGCCTGACCGTCTACCAGCATCTGACAGACGCCATTTTGGAACAGGGCGTGGAGCGGCGGACAACCCTTATCGCCCTGGGCGGTGGAGTCGTGGGCGACCTTGCCGGATTTGTAGCTGCGACAACCCTGCGGGGCCTGCCGTTTGTGCAGATTCCGACGACCCTGCTCTCGCAGGTTGATTCCTCCGTAGGCGGCAAAACCGGCATTAACACACGCTGGGGCAAAAACCTGCTGGGAGCCTTCCACCAGCCCCTGTGCGTGCTGGCGGACGTGACAACGCTGAGCACCCTGCCCCGGCGCGAACTGGTCGCAGGCTATGCGGAAATCGTCAAATCCGGCCTGATCGGAGACCCCGCCCTTTTTGACTGGTGCGAAAAACACGGAGCCGCCGTGCTGGATCAGGAGCCCGAATCCCTGGCCGAAGCCGTGCGGCAGGCCTGCGCCTTCAAGGCCCGCGTTGTGGCCGCGGACGAGCGCGAGGAGCAAAAGAACAATGGCCGAGCACTGCTCAACCTTGGCCATACTTTTGGCCACGCGCTGGAGGCCGAGCTTGGCTACGATGGCCGCCTTTTGCATGGCGAGGCTGTTTCCATAGGCCTGCACCTGGCTTTTGCGCTTTCGGTCAGGCTGGGCCTTTGCCCGGTGGAAGATCAACTCCGCGTGACACGGCACCTGGAAAGCCTGAATATGCCAGCACATATCCACGACCTGCCCCAGACCTTTGCCGTGGAGGACCTGATGGCCCACATGCAGCGGGACAAGAAAATGCAGGATGGGCGACTGTCTTTTGTTCTTGTCCACGGAATCGGCCGCGCTTTTACCACCCAGGACGTCCCGGCGGATGCGGTAAGGGAAGTGCTCGTCGCCGATGGTGCGCAGAGGTAAGTATTCGGGGCTCTGCTCTTTATTTTGGCGGCGTTGCATATTTGCAACCCAGCCTCAATTCCGCCTTATTGTGGCGCGAGAGCATGGCTCAGATCTGCAAAAGCAGAGCTATTGGGCACAGTAAACGAAACAACAGCATAGCTTATGCAGCCAGTTCATATTCATGCTGCAAAATGATCTGTTGCAACGAAAGCACTGCTGTGTCTTTTAGTCGACAAGAGTATGAGCGGTTCGCGTTCCCATACATGGGGCCTCGGGCTCTCTATACGAATTTTGGTGCATCGGGTGGTCAGTTACGCCAGTAATTGGTAGAACAGGCAAACCTAGATGAAATATTGAGGGCAAAAAATGCGTCTCCGCACGGCGTTACTCGCAACAACCCTGATGGCAGCGGCTCCGGCGGCCGCATCCGCCACCACCATCACCGGCCCGTATGTCGACCTTGGCGGCGGCTACGACCTGACTCAAACCCAGAACTTCCAGAACAAGAACAACGGTGCTGGCGGCGGTTCTGACTCCTACAAAGTCGGCCACAAAAGCGGTTGGACCGGTTATGGCTCCTTCGGCTGGGGCTTTGGTAACGGTCTGCGTGTCGAAGTGGAAGGCACGTACCTCCGCTCCAACCTGAGCGGGAACACAGGGCAGGGCTCCAGCAACAAGGGCAAGGATTCGTCCTACGGCGGCTTCGTCAACGCCCTGTACGACTTCGACCTGACGAAGTTCGGCATCAACAATGTTCCGGTAACCCCGTTCATTGGTGCTGGTGCTGGCTACCTGTGGACGCAGGAAAAAGACCGTTTCCAGTCTAACGGTGCAACTACTGGCGGCATTAGCGGCACAAAAGGCGGCTTTGCTTATCAGGCTATCGTTGGTGCGGCTTTCGACACGGGTATCCCTGGCTTCCAGGTTACCGCGCAGTACCGCATGATTGGCCAGCCCGGTTCTTTCCGTAACGGCCAGTACAGCATTGACGATGGCAGTGGCGGCAACCGTAACACCAGCGTTGACCATCGCTTCAACCACCTGTTCATGGTTGGCCTGCGTTATGCGTTCGACACGGCTCCCCCGCCCCCGCCGCCGGCTGCTCCGATCGTTGCTGCCCCGGCTCCGCTGCCCGCACGTTCTTACCTCGTGTTCTTCGATTGGGACAAGTCTGTCCTGAGCGCACGGGCTCGCCAGATCGTGGCTGAAGCCGCACAGGCTTCCACCCACATTCAGACCACCCGCATTGAAGTTAACGGTTACACCGATAACTCCGCTGCACACCCCGGCCCGCGCGGCGAAAAGTACAATCTGGGCCTGTCCCTGCATCGTGCTGAAAGCGTGAAGGCTGAACTGATCCATGACGGTGTTCCGGCTGCTGCCATCGACATCCATGGTTATGGTGAAGCTCACCCGCTGGTCCCGACCGGCCCGAACACCCGCGAACCGCAGAACCGCCGCGTGGAAATCATCCTCCACTAATCGGTCTGCTCCGGGTTACTTCGGAACAGAAAAGGGAGGTGCCTTCGGGCACCTCTTTTTTTATGCGCGCGCCCTGATTTGATGCATACCGCCCCGGCACCATGCGCTCACAAACATGTTTTTATCTTTGGCGGGAACTTTAACGCCCTTTTCTATACTTGCACCTTTAATACATGTGGGCCGATTTAGCCCACGATAACGCCATGACCCATGGCGTCCATGACCATGGCAAATGTACCACCCTGCCCGAACACCCACCAACCGCTGAACCGTAGAACCGCTGAACCGCCTCGTGGAACCACCCTCCACCACCCGGTCTGCTCCAGGCACCTTCGGAACACCAAAGATGGCCGAAAAGGTAGCGTCCTTTTTTTATATCTTGCCCTGATCCTGTTTTTCTGACTTTTGCACAGTATGCGTTTTACTCTTCCATCAAGCCCCTCCCTCCGCCTCCAGCGCTTTTTAAAATTTTGCGTTGTCGGTAGCCTGGGCTTTTTGTGGGATACGGGTGCGGTTTATGGCCTGCGCCCCATTATCGGGTTAACTGCGGCAACTCTGGTCGCCTATTTTATTGCGGCAACGCTCAACTGGCTTCTAAACAGCCTGTGGACGTTCAGGGGCATAGGCCACCATAGCCACCCTGTTCTGCAATGGCTGCGATTCCTTTCGGCCAACAGCCTGGGTTTCTTTCTCAACCGTGGGACGGTCTACACGCTGTTTTACGCTTTTCCGCTTTGTGCCCGTTACCCGGTTCTGGCTCTGGCCTGTGGCAGTTTTGCAGGTCTGATCGCCAACTTTAACCTCAGCCAGAAAATGGTTTTCCGCGAAAAACCCCCGGTCTCGGCCCTTGAGCTTGCGGAAATGACCGTGGAAATCCCCCCCCCCGACCATACCCGGAATACCAAGCCATAATCCTGCCCTCTTTCAGAGAAGCACGGGGTGCGCTACATTTGCCATCAGGTTAAAGAATACCGCGCGTTTCACCTGGCCGTGAGCATTATTTTCCGCTGTGCGGGAAGGTATGACGCGCCCAACCAGTTTCAGGACTTTGCTGCCTCACGCCATGCTGACAACAAATGAAATCCGTACCGCTTTTCTGGACTATTTTGCCAGCAAGGGCCACCAGATCGTCCCCTCCTCGTCCCTTGTGCCGAGCAATGACCCTACCTTGCTGTTTACCAACGCGGGTATGGTCCAGTTCAAAAACGTGTTCACCGGACAGGAAACGCGCCCCTACTCGCGCGCGACAACCGCCCAGAAGGTTGTTCGCGCAGGGGGTAAGCACAACGACCTGGACAATGTTGGCTACACGGCGCGGCACCATACATTCTTTGAAATGATGGGGAATTTTTCCTTCGGGGATTACTTCAAGCCCCAGGCCATAGAGCTGGCATGGAACCTGATAACCAAGGGCTTTGGCATCTCCAGGGACAAGCTGCTCGTCACCGTTTATGCCGAGGATGAGGACGCAGCCGGTCTGTGGCGCTCCATTGCCGGGCTGGATGACAGCCGCATTATCCGTATTCCCACATCGGACAACTTCTGGCGTATGGGCGATACCGGCCCCTGCGGCCCCTGCTCCGAAATTTTTTATGACCACGGCCCCGATGTTCCCGGTGGCCCCCCCGGCTCCCCCGATGAGGATGGCGACCGGTTTGTCGAGATCTGGAACCTTGTGTTCATGCAGTATTTCGAGGACCCACCGGGCACACGCTCGCCCCTGCCTCGCCCATCCATTGATACGGGCCTGGGGCTGGAACGCTTTGCCGCCATTATGCAGGGCAAGCGCGACAACTATGATACGGACACGTTTGTCTCGCTCATCAATGCATCGTCGGAGCTGACGCATCAGGCCGTGGACGGGCCATTCAAGGCCAGCCACCGCGTTGTGGCCGACCACCTGCGCTCCACCGCGTTCCTTATTGCGGACGGTGTTCTACCCGCCAAGGACGGGCGCGGCTACGTGCTGCGTCGGATTATGCGCCGCGCCATGCGCCACCTGCACATGATGGGCACCACGGACCCCGTTTTTTACAAAATGCTGCCAGCCCTGATCCAGCAGATGGGTTCGGCCTACCCCGAACTGGTGCATGGTGAAGCGCTGATCCGTGAGACCATGCGCGGCGAGGAAGAACGCTTTAAGGCCATGCTCGACCGTGGCCTGCACCTGCTGGACGACGAAAAAAGCAAACTGGCCTCTGGCGCGCCCCTGCCCGGTGATGTGGCCTTCCGCCTGTACGACACCTTCGGCTTTCCACTTGACCTGACGCAGGACGCCCTGCGCGGCAGTGGCCACGATGTGGACGTCAAGGGCTTTGATGACGCCATGACCATCCAGCGCCAGCGCGCCCGCGCGGCATGGACCGGCTCGGGTGATACCGCGGTCGAGACCATCTGGTTTGAAGCGCGTGACACATTTGGCGCATCCGAATTCCTTGGCTATTCCACCGAACAGGCCGATGGCGAGGTTCTGGCAATCATCGCGGGCAATGCGTTCGTGCCCGAAGCAACCCTCGGCCAGGAAGTGGCTGTACTGCTCAACCAGACCCCGTTCTATGGCGAAAGTGGTGGTCAGGCGGGAGATACAGGCTTCCTGAGCGCCAAGGGGCTGAAAATCGCAATCCGCGATACGCAGAAAAAAGCGGGCGACCTGATCGTGCATTACGGCACAGTGACCGAAGGCACGCTCAAGCCCGGCATGGCGGTCACCGCCACCGTGGACCATGACCGGCGTTCGGCCATTCGCGCGCACCATTCCGCAACACACCTGCTACACGAGGCCATGCGCCGCCGCCTTGGCGCGCATGTGGCCCAGAAGGGCAGCCTGAACACACCTGACCGCCTGCGGTTTGACGTAAGCCAGCCCCGCCCCATTACGGCGGAGGAACTGGCGGACATTGAGGCCGAGGTCAACCACCGCATCCGCCAGAATGCTGCTGTGACCACCCGCTCCATGACCCCCGAGGAAGCCATTGCCGAAGGGGCTACAGCCCTGTTTGGCGAAAAATATGGTGACGAGGTGCGCGTGGTGGCCATGGGCCCAGCCGAGGATGGCAAGGGAGCCTGGTCCATGGAACTGTGTGGTGGCACGCATGTCGGCCGCACGGGGGACATTGGGCAGTTCCGTATCGTGGCCGAAAACGGTGTTTCCGCCGGGGTGCGGCGTATTGAGGCCGTGGCGGGCAAGGCTGCCGAATCCCTGACCGCGACACCCGAGCAGAGGCTGCTCCAGCTTGCCAGCATGATGAAGGTCAGCGTGGCCGAAGCCCCCGAACGACTGGCGACCCTGCTGGAAGAGCGGCGCGCCATGGAACGCCAGATCGCCAACCTGCAACGCCAGATGGCCACCGGCAGCGTGGCGGCGGCAGGCGTGGAAAAGATTGGCGCCGCCAGCTTGGCCACACGCAATGTGGGCGAAACCCCCGCGCGTGAACTCAAGGGACTGGCCGAAACCATTCTCAAGCAGGGTGAGGCCAATGTGGTGGTCCTGATCTCCTGCGCCGATGGCAAGGGCAGCGTTGTGGCAGCCGTGGCCCCGGCCCTGACCGAGACGGTGGACGCCGTGGCACTGGTCAAGGTGGCCAGCGTTGCCATGGGTGGCAAGGGCGGTGGTGGCCGCCGCGACATGGCGCAGGCTGGCGGCCCCGATGGCCAGGCGGCGGAAGCCGCGTTCGCCGCCGTGCGCGCTGTGCTCAAAGAGACTGTCTGACACAGACGCCCTGAAAAAACGAAGTGCGCAATAGGGGCCTGCTCCCCTGTTCCGCCGCTTCCCCTTGATCCGCCTTTGGCGTAAGGATTGCGTTATGTCTTTACTTGCATCCCTTAAACTTGTTGTGGCACGCCCCCACCCCGAAGCACGCCCGTTTTTGCTGGCCTCCGGTGCCGTGTCCGCCGTGTCCTACCTGCTTGGCCGCAAGCTGCGCTGCCCCAAACTGCGCCTGCTTGGCCATGCCAGCACGGGGTTTTTTAGCTTTTGCCTCTATTTTTTCCGTGACCCGGAGCGCGTAACGCCTGCCCGCAACGATGTGGCCGTGGCACCGGCGGATGGGCATATTGTGTCCATTGAAAAAATTGCTCCTCCCAAGGAACTGGGCATGGGGGAAACCCCCGTATGGCGGGTCGCTACCTTCCTGTCGGTTCTGGATGTGCATGTGAACCGCATGCCCGCGGCAGGGACGGTCACACGCATTGCCTACCATCCCGGCCTGTTCCTGAACGCCAGCCTGGACAAGGCATCCGAGCAGAATGAACGCAACGCGCTCAGCCTGACCCTGCCTGATGGCCGTATGCTCGCTGTGGTCCAGATCGCAGGGCTGGTTGCACGCCGGATTGTCTGCTCCGTAACCGAAGGCATGCAGATGGAGGCGGGAGAACGCTTTGGCCTGATCCGCTTTGGCTCACGCACGGACCTGTATCTGCCACCCGGTGTTGAACCCCTTGTGGCGGTAGGCCAGACCATGGTCGGTGGCGAAACCGTCATGGCGCGTCTCTGACAAGCCCGTGACACTTCCCGCACCAACACCTCCCCCGGCAGCCCTCCCCGAACCCAGGGACACCCCGCGCCAGCGCAACCGCAAGCGCCGTGTGCGCAACAAGAGCCGGGGACCATCCTTTAACCGCCTGATCCCCAACATCTTGACAATGCTGGGGCTTTGCGCGGGCCTGACCGGTATGCGCTTTGCCATTGAGGGGCGTTTTCAGGCGGCGGCGGCGGCCCTGCTTATTTCCGCCTTCATAGACGGGCTGGATGGGCGCATTGCCCGCATGTTGCGCGGCGCCACGCGGTTTGGCGCGGAGTTTGACAGTCTTTCGGACTTTTTGTGCTTTGGCGTGGCTCCGTCCTTCCTGCTGTATTTCTGGGCGATAAAGGACAGTAATCGCTACGCTTTTCTGCCCTGCCTGCTGTTTACCGTCTGCATGGCGCTCAGGCTTGCGCGCTTTAACGCCAACCTGGATGGTGAAGAGCTTAAACCCAAATACGCCAGCAACTTTTTTACTGGCGTCCCCGCGCCCGCAGGCGCCGGGCTGGCACTTTTCCCGCTATTTCTGGGGCTGGAAGCGCAAAAACTGGGCATAGACTGGCTGTACAACCTGACCCGCCTGCCCTGGCTGCCGGACTTTACACTCACCAGCACGGCCCTGCTTTTAGTGTCCACCCTGCCGGTCTGGTCGTTTAAAAACTTCAAGGTTCCCGCGCAGTTTGTTCTGCCCCTTATGCTGGGCACGGGCATTTACGCCGTTATTCTGGTCGCCGACCCGTGGGCGGCACTGGCTGCCGCGGGTGTGATCTACATGGTTTTGCTACCCATAAGCCGCCGCAGTTTTCTCAAACTGAAAAAAGCGGCGGAAGACCTGCAAAAAGATGATATTGAAACGCCCTCACCCCCCTGAGGGCGTTTCCTTTTTTCCGCGACCCGCAGCACTTCCCAACAAGGAACACAGGCCGTTCAGAACGTCCTGCGGGCTGGGTGGGCAGCCTGTAATGGCCAGGTCGACCGACACGCGGCGCTCCAGCCCCCCCATGACCGCATAATTTTCGCTGAACACGCCACCATCGAGCGCGCAGGCGCCAATACTGATAATGCCTTTGGGGTTTGGCATAGCCTCCCATGCCGCCTGCAAGACAGGCGCCATGGTGCGGGTCAGCGGGCCAGTCACCAGCAGGACATCGGCCGCACGGGGGGAGGAGACAAACCCGAACCCCGCGCCCTGCATGTCGTAGGGCAGGCTGGTCATGGCCTGTAACTCCATGCCACACCCACCACAGCCCCCCGTATCCACATGAAAAAGCAGCAGCGGCCAGCGCGGACCAAGGGGTTTGCGTTTTAGCCGCCCTCTCCAGAACGCTGTGTTCATGACAGCACGGATCAGCCCCATAACAGCCCCGCCTTGTGCGTGTTCATTCCTGTATCCCTACCCATCCAGCGCCGCCGCGTTCACACCCAGCGAGCAGGCCAGTAACGCCACATCCTCCGCCGCATGGCCGGGCAGGGCCTGTTCAAACACCAGCAAGGCCGCTGTTTCGGGTTTGCGGCAAAAGGCTTCCGCCACCCGGCCATGCGCCAGACGCACCCAGTAGAGCACTCCGCCCCACGGCCCTTCCACCAGGCCTGTGCCTTCCCCGTCCTGCATGGACAAAGGCACAACGCCACTGGGAGCAAGCCCTATGCGGGCCGAGGCAAGATCGAGTATCCGCAGGCTTTCCTCCATCTCGTCCAGCAAAAGCAGGGCGCGGTCTTCCGCCGTGCCATTCTGCCTGCCCGAGGTATAGCGCCACAATCCGTCATATGCTGGCATCATGCGCCTGCCATCGCAGTCCCAGCCTGCGGCACGGGCTACCGGGCCATCCAGGCCTATACGCTCCAGGTCATCCGCGCGCACCCCGCCCCCCCCCCCCCAC
>CALCDN010000236.1 GCA_937900755.1 uncultured Acetobacter sp.
CTCCCCCTGTCTGTTGCTCCGGCAACCCCCATTGCCAACCAGGACCCGACATGGCCCATTATCCGGCTGCGGCAGGGCAACATAGAGCCACGCTCACCCGGGCAGGCCACCTACATGCACGCACTCGCCAGCAAGGAGCTGGTGTTCGGCATTGGCCCGGCGGGCACGGGCAAGACCTACCTTGCCGTGGCGCAGGCGGTTTCTCTTCTGCTCGCAGGCTCGATCGACCGGATCATCCTCTCCCGCCCGGCGGTGGAGGCGGGTGAGCGGCTCGGCTTTCTGCCAGGGGACATGAAAGACAAGATCGATCCCTACCTGCGCCCGCTCTACGACGCCCTGCACGACATGCTCCCCGGTGACCAGGTCATGCGCCGCATGAGTGCGGGCGAAATTGAGGTCGCCCCCCTCGCCTTCATGCGCGGGCGCACGCTCTCGCACGCATTTGTTATTCTCGACGAAGCCCAGAACACCACCATCGCGCAGATGAAAATGTTCCTCACCCGCTTGGGGCCGGGCTCACGCATGGTTGTAACGGGCGACCTGACCCAGATCGACCTGCCGTACGACACACCCTCGGGCCTGCAGGACGCGGTGAACACGCTGGAAAATGTAAAGGGAATTACCATTTCCCGTTTTGAGGCGGCGGATGTTGTGCGACACAAGCTGGTCGCGCGCATTATTGAAGCCTATGATGCAAAAACGACGACGGCTGATCATAAAGGGCACTCCCGCCACAAGGGCCGTCAGGAGAACAATGGAACCGCGAAGTAGCCTTGGCCCTGCCTTGACGCAAGACGTGGCCGACCCCGTGGATACCGACCCGTATCCAGCAGGGTTTCATGATGAATTGACGCAGGATGTCCCGGACGTTCTGGTCCGGGACGCACGCTGGCGCTCCCACGCCCCTGCCCCTGAACAAACCGTGCGCCGGGCTCTTGCGGCCTGCGCGCAACATGGCCTGACACCAGGCAGTGTTGTGCTGGCGAGCGACCGGGACGTACGGCGGCTTAACGGCAGGCACCGGGGCAAGTACAAGCCAACCAATGTGCTGACCTTTGAACCCCCGCCCGGCTTTGGGGGGGGCGATATTATTCTAGCGCTCGAAACGGTTGTGCGCGAGGCGCGCAAGGCTGGCCGCCCGGTCAGCCACCATCTGGCGCATCTGGTTGTGCATGGCAGCCTGCATCTGGCAGGCTATGACCACCACCACCCAGGCGAAGCACGGGAAATGGAAATGCTGGAATCCCGCCTGCTTTCCCGCATGAAAGTGCCCAACCCGTGGAAGACCCGGTCATGAGCGAACACGACACTTCAGCCGAACGGGCGGACCCTTCCGGGCGTGGCCTGTTTTCGTTTTTTCAGCGTAAAAAGCCCACGGGTGGGTTGCGCAGTTCCATTGCAGCCCTTGTGCAGCAGGCCGCCGAAGCGGGGGATGAAACCGCCCCGGACGGCGAAAAGCCCGAACTGGACCGGCAGGAACGCGCGCTGATCGCCAACATTCTGCGGCTGCGCAATATCTCGGCCGATGATGTTATGGTCCCCCGGGCCGATATTGTGGCCATGCCGGTCTCCATCAGCCTGGACGAGGCTCTGGCCATGATGCGGCGCGAAAACCACTCGCGCATGCCAGTCTACCGTGACCAGCTTGATGACATCGTGGGCATGATCCACGTCAAGGACCTGATCGCCTATGTGGGCACCAGCGAGGCGTTCAACCTGGAACCCCTGCTCCGCCAGCCCCTGTTCATTGCCCCGCAGATTCCCGTGCTGGACCTGCTTTTGCAGATGCGCCAGCGCCACATGCACCTGGCCCTTGTCATTGACGAGTATGGCGGCATTGACGGCCTGGTCACCATTGAAGACCTGATTGAAACCATTGTAGGCGACATTTCCGACGAGCATGACGAGCCCGAGGCCATACTGATTACCCCACGCCCCGATGGCTCGTTTGACGTGGACGCCCGCTGCCCGGTGGAAGAGTTCGAGCAAAAAATTGGCCCGATTCTGACCGAAAGCGAAAAAGAAGCCGAAATCGAGACCATTGGCGGTCTTGTCTTTCGCATGGCCGGGCATGTGCCCGCGCGCGGCGAAGTGCTGACGCATGAAAACGGCTACCTATTCCGGGTTCTCGACGCCGATGCACGGCACATCCGCCGTGTGCGGGTCCGCAGGCTGGTGAGCGAGGGGGAAAACACCCCCAATCCCTTCGCTCAGGCGGGTCCGGCCTCAACAACAGGTTGACGGCGGTTCTTTCTGCCGCCATCCCTGTTTTCCAGAATTATGGTCCATTTGATCGGGAAGGCTTGGTTCTCATGTCCTTTACACGTCGTTCTTTTCTTGCCGCCACGGGTGTGGCTCTCTCCGCCGGGTCACTCCAGCGCGCAGCCTTCGCGGCCGAGGCGCAGGATACGCGCTTTACCCCCCGCGTGCTGGGGAACCCGAACGCCAGGGTCGTGGTGGAGGAATGGTTTTCCCTGACCTGCATCCACTGCGCGCATTTTGCGGAGGAGACCTTCCCGCAGGTTAAGAAAAACCTGATAGACACGGGCAAGATCCGGTACGTTTTCCATGATTTTCCCACCGACCAGCTTGCAACCCTGGCCGCCATGGTCGCCCGCACCCTGCCCGAAGAGCGGTACGAACCCTTCTGCTCGGCCGTGCTGTCCAGCCTGGACCGCTGGGCCTACAATAACGAGGCCGACCACAAGGCCGAACTGCAGAAAATAGCCGCCTTTGCCGGCATGCCGGCCGAAACGTTTGAAAAGGCGGTCACGGACCAGAAGCTGCTCCAGTTCATCATGACCGAACAGAGCGAGGCGCAGGACAAGTACAATATTGAGTCCACGCCCACATTCCGCTTCAACAACAAGGAGCAGGTGTCCAGCGCGCTCTCCTATGACGACTTTGTCAAATACGTGACCAAGGCAAGCTGACTGTTTTTTTAACAGCCAGCCCTCCCGACCAGAAAAACACAGATCTGTATGACGGTTCGTTTTGTTCGCCTCCGTATTGTGGGGTTCAAAAGCTTTGCCGACCCCATAACCGTGGAACTGCTCCCCGGACTGACCGGGGTTGTTGGCCCTAACGGGTGCGGCAAGTCCAACGTGGTGGAAGCACTCCGCTGGGTTATGGGCGAATCCTCCGCCCGCTCCCTGCGCGGGGGCGAAATGGACGACCTTATCTTTGCAGGCACGGCCGGGCGCCCTGCCCGCTCCTTGGCGGAAGTCACTGTAACGCTGGAAGGCACCAGGGGCTTTGGCCCGGCAGCCTTTGCCGACCTGGACGAACTCCAGATTACCCGCAGGGCTGAGCGCGGGTCAGGGAGCGATTACCGCATTAATGGCCGCCCCGTACGTGCGCGTGACGTGCAGACCCTGTTTGCCGACCTGGCATCAGGGGCGCGTTCTTCCGCCATGGTCAGTCAGGGCCGGGTGGCCATGCTGGTCGGGGCAAGGCCGGAAGAGCGCCGCAGTATTCTAGAAGAGGCGGCGGGCATTACCGGCCTGCACGCCCGCAGGCACGAAGCCGAGATCAAACTCCGCGCAACCGAAGGAAACCTGACCCGGGCCGAAGACCGCCGCGTGCAGCTGACGGAACGGCTGAGTGGCCTTGCCGAACAATCGCGCGAGGCCTCGCGCTACCGCGAAATTTCCGCCGCCCTGCGGGAGGCGGAGACCGAATTGCTGGCGGTCCTGCACGCACGGGCCAGACTGGCCGTGGAATACGCAGCCACCACGGCCGTACAGGCGCGCAAGAGCCTGGGCGAACACGAAGAGGCGGCCCAAACCGCCGTTCTGGTCGAATTTGAAGCCACCAAGGCCCTGCCCGCCCTGCGTGAAAAGGCGGATACGGCCCGCACAACACTGGAACGGTGCCGCGTGCTGGCCGAAGGTGTGGTCAGGGAGGAAGAGCGCGCGGCGGCGCAGGCACGTGCCGCAGCCGAGCAACTGCAACAGCACGAGGCCGATGCCCAGGCTGCCGCGACCCGCCTGCAGGATGTTCTGGCCGCACTGGAGCGGCTGAAGGCGGAAATGGCCGAAGTGCTGGCAGCACAGGCCTCTCTCCCCACCCGCACGGCGGACGCCGAGCAGAAGTTGCGGCACCTGAGTGCCCGGCAGAGCGAAACCGAACAGGCCCTGGCCAACCTGACAGCCGAGCTGAACGCGGCACAAGCAGGCAAGGAACGGGCGGAAGACGGTTTGGCCAACGCCCGTGCGCGCCATGGCAGGGTTACTCAGGCACTCAGCGCCATTCAGGCCGAACTGGCGGAACTGGAGGGACAACTCCCCTCCGCCCAGACATTGGCCACGGCGCAGGAACGGGCGGAACAGGCAGGCCTTGCCCAGCAGGCGGCAAAAACCGCGCGGGACGAGGCCGAGCGCCTTTACGCCCAATG
>CALCDN010000237.1 GCA_937900755.1 uncultured Acetobacter sp.
CGACATCGCTCAGTGTCTCGTGGGCTCGGAGATGTGTATAAGAGACAGCCATTATTCGTGTCAGGCTTCCACCGGACACGCCCGTGCCCACCACGTTGGAACACACACTGGACACCCATGTACCGGGCACCATAGTCGAGCATAACGCCCGCTGGGGCGAGCGCCTGCGCGCACTGGCCAACAGCCTGCTGGCCTGCGCGGGCCTGGCCTTGCTGAGTGTGGGTGGCATCGCCACCATGATAACCGGACTTGCAACCCGCACCGGCCTTGCCACCCGCAAGGACATTATAAAAACCCTGCATGGGCTGGGAGCCTCGGACAGTTACATCGCGGGCCGTTTTGCCTGGCGCACGGCAACCCTGGGCTTTGGCGGCGGGCTGAGCGGCACCCTTGCGGCCTGCCTGCCGCTTTTGCTGCTCCTGCAAATGGCGGCCCCATTTGCCAGCACTCCCCCAAGCTCCCCCGCGCAGCTTTTGCCACCAGACTGGCAGGCCCTGGCGGGCACCATACCGCCGGACATGCTGCTGGCGCTGGCGCTTCTCCCTTTTGTAGCGGCGTTTATCTGCTGGTTTACAACCCAGGTGATGGTGCGCCTGTGGCTGCTCCGCCTGCCATAATGCCCGGTTCCATGCTCCCGCCACGCCTGAGCCCGCGGCTTGCGCCCCTATTGCAAAAAGCCAGCCTGCTGGCTGCTGGCTGCTGGCTGGCGGGGTTTGGCTGGTTTATCCACGATGCCCGGCTCCCCCCCCCGCCAACCCTGCACGCGAATGGCATTGTCGCCCTGACCGGAGGAACCGGGCGGGTGGAAACATCCCTCCACCTGCTTGCCAGCAACCCCGATGCTCAACTGCTTATTTCGGGCGTGGACCTGCAGACATCGGTGCGCGCACTACTCCCCCCGTCCACCCCGCCCGATCTCATGGCCCGCATTACACTGGGCTACCAGGCGCGTTCCACCATTGGCAACGCAACAGAAACCGCCGCATGGGTCGCGGACAACCACATTAACAGCCTGATTATTGTGACCGCAGGCTACCACATGCGCCGCGCCATGCTGGAGTTGGGCCGCACCTTGCCGGATGTGGCCCTCAGCCCCTATCCTGTTATGCCACCCGCCATGGAGCACCCATGGCGGCTGTCCACCATACGGCTGATGGGCATGGAATACATGAAGTGGCTTGGCGCGCTGGCGGGCATGAAGCGCAACCCCTCACTTTAAACACCATGCACTGCGTTCTGGGCCGTTCAGAGCACCTTAACCCGCGCCAAGCACGGCTGCGTGGTGGCGCAGATGCTCGGCCACAAAACTCTGCACAAACCAGTACGAGTGGTCATACCCCGCATGTTCGCGGCAGGTCAGCGCCTGCCCCGCCTTTTGTGCCGCCTCGACCAGATGCCAGGGCTGTAGCTCGCGCTGCAAGAACTGGTCGGCCAGACCCGTATCCACCAGAATGGGGGCGGGGTGCGTGTATCCATCCTCCAGCAGGCACACCGCGTCATGCGCGCGCCATGCGGCGTGGTCCGCGCCCAGATAGGTGGAAAGAGCCTTTTTGCCCCATGGCACAAGACTGGGGTGCACAATGGGCGCAAAGGCGGAAATGGATTTCCAGAACAGTGGCGCTTGCAAACCATGCACCAGAGCCCCGTGCCCCCCCATGGAATGGCCCATGATCCCGCGCCGTGCCCCATCCAGCGGCAAGGCGGCCTCCACCAGCAGGGGCAACTCCTGCGCAAGATAACTACCCATGCGGTAGTGCTGCGCCCAAGGCTGCTGTGTTGCATCCAGGTAGAACCCGGCCCCTGTGCCCAGGTCCCAGTCCGCGGCCTCGCCCTGCGTGCCCGCCCCGCGTGGAGAGGTATCGGGGGTTACAAGGGCTATTCCCAGCCGGGCGGCTTCGGCCAGGGCGCCAGCCTTGATCAGAAAGGTCTCCTGCGTGCAGGTCAGCCCGGCCAGGGCGTACACAACCGGCACCCTGGCACCCTGGCTTGCAGCACAGGGCGGCAAAAACACGCCAAACCGTGCTGGCAACCCCAGCACGCTGGACATGTGTTCATAAAACATGATGCGCCCGCCGTGAGCCTGATGCTCCTCCAGCAGTGTCAGCCCTGTTGCGTCCGTCATACCTGCCACCCTTTTCATCTGGTCAGCCCCGCTTACTCATGCTTACCATTGGCCCAGCATGCACAAACCACACCCCTACAGGCAACCCTGTGATATCTTGTGCGTTAAAATGACACCGGGCATTCCGCCCCCTGCATCAAGCACCGGAGAGTTTTGAATGATCGTTGACCAGAAGGTCGGCCTACGCATTATCACGCGGGAAATCCTGATGGTTATCCTGCTCATGGCGGCGTGGGATCTGGTTGTTGTCATTCTCTTTCAGATTTTCCATCAGGAGTGGATGGAGCAGCCCAGCCTGCCCGTCTCGCTCATTGGGTCGGCTCTGGCGCTGTTTATGGGATTTCGCTCCAACAGCGCCTATGCGCGCTGGTGGGAGGGGCGGACCCTGTGGGGGTCAATTACCAACAACTGCCGCTCCTTTGGCCGCCAGGCCGGCACCCTGCTGGGTGAGCGCCATGACCTGATGTACGCCATAGCCGCATACCCCCACGCCCTGCGCATGGCGCTGGGGCCGGTGGATGCGACCGAGGATGTGGAACGCCTGCTCCCCCCCAACATGCTCAAGGCCATTGCGCCATACCGCAACAAACCCAACGCCATTCTCTACCAGATTGGCCTGGGCGTTACCGAGGAAGTCACGCGCAAGGGCATAGATGGCGCAGTCCATGGGCAGATTGACCGCATCCTGTCCGACATCGCCAATGCGCAGGGCGGGCTTGAGCGTATTCGCAACACGCCCCTGCCCATGCAGTTTTCCGCCCTGCCGCGCGCACTGGTCAATATTTTCTGCATTGTTCTGCCCCTGTCCATGGTGCAGACGCTGGAATGGATTACGCCCCTTGGCTCCTCACTCGTGGGGTGCCTGTTCCTTATCCTGGACAAGAGTGCGGACGACCTGCAAAACCCCTTTTCGGGCACTCCCCATGCGCTGCCCATGGCCACCATGGCCCGCAACATTGAAATTGACGTGATTCAGCCCACAGGCGACCAGACAG
>CALCDN010000238.1 GCA_937900755.1 uncultured Acetobacter sp.
CCGGTAGCCAATCCTGTTGCCCCGGCCCCGCAGGCCGCACGCAGTTACCTGGTCTTCTTTGACTGGGACAAGGCCGACCTGACCGACAGGGCGCGCTCCATCGTTAACGAGGCCGCACAGGCAGCCGCCCATGTGGCCCTGACCCGCATTACCGTGTCGGGCTATACGGATAACTCCTCCGCACATCCCGGCGAAAAGGCTGGCGAGGAATACAACCTGAAGCTCTCGCTTCGCCGCGCGACCACCGTCAAGGCCGAACTGATGCGTGATGGCATTGCTGGCTCCACCATTGATATTCATGGTTATGGAGACACGCATCCGCTCGTGCAGACCGGCCCGAACACCAAGGAAGCCCAGAATCGACGTGTGGAAATTCTCTTTCGGTAACAGACAGACCTTCTTGCTGTCCAAAAAAGCCCGCCCCTTGGAGGCGGGTTTTTTTATGGCCAGCAAGGAAAGCCCCCGCTGGCCAGCCCGTGCCTACAGGCCCGAAAACAGGGACGTGGAGAGGTAACGCTCGGCAAAGGACGGTGCGATGGCAACAATGGTCTTGCCTGCATTTTCCTTTTTCTGGGCCAGGTGCAAAGCCGCGTGCAGGGCCGCGCCCGAAGAGATGCCAACGGGAATACCGTCTATGCGCGCGCACCTCCTGGCAGCGGCAATGGCTTCCCGCTCAGAAACCGTGAGCACCCCGTCCAGGGATTTGACATGCAGGGTCGCGGGGCAAAAACCCGGACCAATACCCTGAATCCCGTGGGGGCCGGGTTCATCCCCATTCAAAATGGCGCTCTCGGCCGGTTCCACGCCAAAAACCTGAATACCCTTGCGCCGGGGTTTGAGCGATTCCGCAATCCCGGTTGCCGTGCCACCCGTGCCAACACCGGCGACAACAATATCCACCTTGCCTGCCGTATCCACCCAGATTTCCTCTGCCGTGGTCGCGGCATGCACGGCCGGGTTGGCCGGGTTGTCAAACTGGTCAGGCATCCACGCATCCGGGGTTTCCGCCAGAATTTCGTTCGCACGGGCAATGGCGCCCGCCATGCCAAGGCGCGCGGGGGTCAGTTCCACCTGAGCATCCATCAACCGCACCATGCGACGCCGCTCGATGGAAGCCCCCTCCGGCATGGTTACAATCAGCCTGTAACCACGGGCTGCGGCCACAAACGCCAAGGATATGCCGGTATTGCCCGATGTCGGCTCCACCAGCAGGGTACGGCCGGGCACGATCTTGCCCTTGCGTTCGGCATCCAGCACCATGGCCGTGCCGATTCGATCCTTGACCGACCCGAGCGGATTAAAAAATTCCAGCTTGAGCAGCACCCGGCTTTTCAGCTTGTCTTCGTGCATGATGCGCGGCAGGGCGACCAGGGGCGTTCCACCCACCACATTCAAAACCGAGTCGTAAACTCTCCCACGAGGTGCTGCGAAGCCATATCCCTCGTTATCGTGCGTTGTTGATGGCATTTGGTCCCTACCTGAACTGTTTATATGTTCAACTGTCTTATAATACGAATTTCCAACGTAGATAAACAGACATTCCCCTGCTATAAGCACTCAATCACAGCACGGCTGGCACACCATAGACCAGACCGTAAGCCAAGCAGGAAGGACTTCGTGCATGATTCTCCGCCGTGACAGGGCAATGACCGCTGTTCTCATCATGCTGGATGTCGCTTTCCACGCAGGACGCTCCAATGCTGTCAGCGCGGCTGACATTGCCGAGCGCTCCGGCCTGGCCCGCCGGGGCATTGAGCCACTGCTTCAGGCCCTGTCACGCTCGGGGCTGCTGGAAAGCATCCGTGGTCCCCGTGGAGGCTACCGGCTGGGCCGCCCCCGGCGCGATGTATCCTTGATCAATATTATTGAAGCGGTTCTGAATGATGACCCCGAAGGCAGCGATGGCCCGCAAGGCCCGCTCTTCCACAAGGTTATTGAGCCCTGCTGGAACGGGTTCGACACAAAACTGACAGAACAGATGCGCCAGACCACACTGGATGAACTGGTCCGTCAGGCCGAGGATGCCGGGCTCAAGCGCCCGCAGAGCGAGCCCATTACGTTTTCCATCTGACGTTTCCGCCGCCATTTTCCAGTTGGTATAAAAAAAGCGGCGCCGTATTCCGGCGCCGCTTTTTTACAAACCCGTAAAAACGGATCAGTTCTTGCTGGTCTTGGCCGGATGTGCGGCGTGCCTGGTCACAGCTTTCTTTTCCGTCTCAGCCGGAACAGGCGCGCTCACGGCGGGGTGGGGAATAAATACGCCCGTTGCATCCACCTGCGCGGTTACCGTAAGGCGCGTGCGCTGCTGGCCAGGACCGGGAATAAGAATAACCGTGAACGTGTCCTGCCCCGCATACCCCAGTGTGGGCGTGTAGGTTACGTGCGTGTCGTTATCCAGCGAGTACAGGAACGCCTTGCCATGCTCAGGAGCAGGGGCCGCCCCAAAGGACAGATACGGCTTGCCATCAGGCTGGGAGACGAGCACCTCGCACAGCCCGTCATCGGAGCGGACCGTCATGGTGGTGGAAAGCTGGCCGTCAGCCTCTTTCTTGATAGGGGTTGTGCTGCACACGGCAGACTTCTTGAGATACCCAAACGGATTGGGAGATCCGACATGGACAGGGCCCACGGTTGTCGCGCAGCCGGCAAGCATGCCAGCAATCAGCGTCAGCCCGGCAATTCCTCGTAAGCGCACTCCACCACTCCGCTTCATTCCTGTTAAAACAACCATAAACCCAGCGTGTTCCATTCTGGTTAAAATGGCTTAAGGCCCGCCCACGGGTATGCGCCCGCGCAACATGCCATGACACCGCATGAGTCGTCATTGCCTTTAAATCATCCCGCAGCAGGAAGGAAGGGGCACCGACCGCTCCTTTTGACACTCCTGCCTCTCTGTTTACAGACAGGTCGGGGTAAAAAGGGTGTGTTGTCACAACATGCCCCCACATGCGACCGGGCGGAGTGCGGGCATGTATGCGTCATCCAGCCATGTGCCCCCATGGTGGGAAATGACGGTATGACAAATTAGGCCGTTTCTTTCCTGCCCGAATAGGCTATGGCGTTGTGCAGCATCTGTCGGAGGTCCTACCGTATGTTCCTTTCCCGTCTTCTTGCCGCGGGTGTTCTTGCCGCGGGCGTTCTGCATGGTTCCGTTTCTTTTGCCGCCAGTCCGTGCGGCCACTCCCCTGCGCATGAGGCGTTTAACGTGCAGGGCCTCAAAAGCGAGCTCATGGTAACGGCCCTCTCGTGTAGTGCGCAGGACCGCTACAACGCGTTTGTGGCCAGGTTCCGCACTATCTTGCTGAATGAGGAAGACAAGCTGAATGGCTACTTCCGCTCCACCTATGGCCGCAGCGCGCAGCGTGAACATGATGACTACATTACCCAGCTCGCCAATGTGCAGTCCGAGCGGGGCCTGCAGTCAGGCACCATTTTCTGCCAGCAGCGCATGGCCATGTTTGATGAAGTGAACGCGCTGGATAATGGGGAAGACCTCTCCAACTATTCCGATGCCAAGGATGTCACCCAGCCCGCATCGTTTGAAACCTGCGCTGCCCCCACCACCACGCGCGCGCCCGTGCGCCGCCGGGCTGCCCACAAGGCCGCGTAATGGCCAGCAACCACAGGCGGCGCGTAGGGCTTTTAACGCCCATGCCGCCCGTGGTGCTTGACGAATCAACGCCAAAGCGGGACAGACTTCCCGCATGAGCGATCTGTTTTCCGCCCCCACACCGCCCCGCAAATCCGCCACGGTCTCCGCACGCCCCAAAGTGCTGGAGAACGAGGCGTATGACGCCAACGCCATTGAGGTGCTCGAAGGGCTGGAACCCGTCCGCCGCAGACCTGGCATGTATATTGGCGGAACAGACGAAGGTGCCCTGCACCACCTGGCCGCCGAAATTCTTGATAACTCGATGGATGAGGCCGTGGCAGGCCACGCCAACACCATTGACGTGCACCTGGCCCCCGACAACCGGCTCTGTGTCCGCGATAACGGGCGGGGTATTCCCGTTGACCCGCACCCCCGCTTTCCCGACCGTTCGGCGCTGGAAGTCATTCTGACCACCCTGCATGCTGGCGGCAAGTTCTCGGGCAAGGCCTATGCCACATCGGGTGGGTTGCACGGTGTTGGTTCCTCCGTGGTCAACGCCCTTTCGTCGCGCATGGATGTGGAAATCGCGCGTGATCGCACCTTGTGGCAACAATCCTACGAACGGGGCAAACCCGTAACGGCACTGGAAAAAGCGGGAGCCGCCCCCAACAGGCGTGGCACGCAGATTACCTTCCAGCCTGACCCCGAAATTTTTGGCACGCATGTTTTCGTGCCCTCCCGCCTGTACAGGCTCTGCCGCTCCAAGGCGTTCCTGTTCCGTGGCGTTACCATCCGCTGGTCGTGCGACCCTACGCTGCTCAAGGCGGGGGATGACACTCCGGTTGAGGCCGTTCTGCATTTCCCCGGTGGGCTGGCCGACAGTCTGGCCGATGACCTTGGCCCCCATGCCCCCCGGCGCACCCCTTCCTGGTCGGGGGGCGCGCCCCGGCCCCCCCCGGCGGAGGGC
>CALCDN010000239.1 GCA_937900755.1 uncultured Acetobacter sp.
TGCTCTGATCTGCATAGAAGGCCCGTTCGGCTTCGGCGGGAGGCCTGTAGCCGATAGGTGCAGGCAGGCGTCGATGATTAGCAAGATTGATCAGGAGTACCACTGCCACTATCTGTTCTTTTTGCGAACAAGGCGGAAATCGCATTTTGCGCTTCGGTTTGAATAGCCTTGAGGTGCGCCTCGCTCTTGAAGCTCTCCGCGTAGATTTTATAGACGTTTTCTGTGCCTGACGGACGCGCGGCAAACCAGCCGTTTCTGGCCGAAACTTTCAGTCCGCCAAGAGCTGCTCCATTGCCCGGTGCGTTGGTCAGGGTGCTGGTAATCGGCTCACCCGCTAGTTCGGTCATGCCTATCTGTTCAGGCGACAGGTTTTTCAGGATAGCCTTCTGTTCTGGGTCAGCCGGGGCGTCGATACGCGCATAGTAAGGCGTGCCCAGGCGTTTGGTCATGGCCTCATACGTGGCGCCGGGGGTACGCTTGGTACGGGCAGTGATCTCGGCCGCCAGCAGGCCAAGGATAATGCCATCCTTGTCCGTGCTCCATACCGTCCCGGCACGCCGCAGGAAGGACGCGCCTGCACTTTCCTCCCCACCAAAGCCCAGCGTGCCATGGTATAGACCATCCACAAACCACTTGAATCCTACCGGCACTTCCATCAGGTCGCGACCGATTTCCTCCGCCACGCGGTCGATCATGCTGCTGCTGACCACCGTCTTTCCCACTCCCGCGCGGGTATTCCAGTTTTCGCGGTTTTTGAACAGATATTCAATCACGACGGCAAGATAATGATTGGGATTCATAAGCCCATATTTGCCCGAAACGATGCCATGGCGGTCTGCATCCGTATCATTGGCAAAGGCGATGTCGAATTGTTCCTTCATTCCCACCAGACGCGCCATGGCGTAGGAGGAAGAACAGTCCATACGGATCTGCCCATCCCAGTCAGCTGTCATGAAACGGAAGGTTGGGTCTACTTCCTTGCTGACGATCGTAGCGTTGATGCCGTATTTGTCGATGATCGGCTGCCAGTAATCCACCGCGGCTCCACCCAGCGGGTCAATGCCTATGGACACGCCGGATTCACGAATAATATCCATGTCCACCACTGCAGCCAGATCGTCTACATACGGAGTAATGTAGTCATGCCGTTTTGTGGTGGAAGCCTTCAACGCATCTTCATGACTGACACGCTTTACGCCCTTCATGTTCGTGACCATGTAATCGTTGGCGGCGTCTTCCACCATCTTGGTAATGTCGGTATCTGCAGGCCCACCATGGGGGGGATTGTATTTGTACCCACCATCTTCGGGCGGGTTGTGAGACGGCGTAATGACAACGCCATCGGCCAAGTCTTTGCTACGGTTGCGGTTATAAGTCAGGATGGCATGCGATATAACCGGTGTCGGGGTATAGCCATCCTGCGCATCAATGCGGACTTCCACACCATTGGCCGCGAACACTTCCAGTGCGGATTTAAGCGCAGGCCGCGACAGCGCGTGGGTATCGATGCCGATGAACAATGGCCCGGTAATGCCAGCCTTTTTGCGGTAGTCAGTAATCGCCTGGCTGATTGACAGAATATGGGTTTCATTAAAGCTGGTCGTCAACGAAGACCCGCGATGCCCTGACGTGCCAAAGGCCACACGCTGCGTTGCTGTCGCCGGATCAGGTATGTGGGTATAATAGGCGTCCAGCAGGGCGTTGATATTGACAAGCCGGTCCGGATCAACCGGCTTGCCGGCAAATGGGCTTATGCTGGGCATTGACTGCTCCTGAAAGACAATATGAATAAAGCGTATATTCTACCAATTTCCTTACAGGCCGATATTGATGACGTCCATCCGCGAACCGTTCCCACGCAAGGTGACCTGATGGGATATGGGGCAGGAAAGGGAGTGCATCATACCGGAATGCTGCCGCGCGGATGGTGACAGTGGCGGGGGTAATCCCCGTCCTGAAGGATGGAGAAGAAGCCAAGGAATTCACAGACTATTTCGAAATTCCCTTTTTGTCATATCGCGGGTCATAACCGGCTCTGAAAGACACAGCGTGCCATGAAATACGCCCATAGTAATTTCGAAGCTTTTGCCCGTCCTGCAAAACCCGAAGGTGTGGAAAAGCGGTCGGCATGGATTGTTGGCGGTGGGCTGGGGGGCATGGCGGCTGCGGCTTTTCTTATCCGTGATGCTGGTATGACCCCATCCAGAATTACCATTCTCGAAGCCTCGGACGTGGATGGTGGGGCACTGGATGGAGCGGGCAATGGCCAGACGGGCTGGCGGATCCGCGGTGGGCGGGAAATGGAGGAGCAGTTCCAGTGCCTGTGGGACCTGTACCGCTCCATTCCCTCGATCGAGGTGCCGGATGCCTCGGTGCTTGACGAGTTTTATCGCCTCAATCGTGATGATCCTAGTAGCAGTCCGATACGGGCCATGTGTGGGCAGGGACATCCTGTGCCAGATCGCAATAGCCTGACGCTAACAGGCAAAGCACGAAGGGAGATTATCGCGCTCATCCTGACCGATGAGGCAAAGCTTGCGGATAAAACCATTGGTGATGTGCTGTCAGATGATTTTATGGCATCAAATTTCTGGCTGTTCTGGCGTTCAATGTTCGCCTTCGAGACGTGGCATAGTGCTGTTGAAATGAAGCGCTACCTGGCCCGTTTCATGCATCAGATCCTTGGACTGAAGGACCTGCACACGCTAAAATTCACAAAATATAATCAGCAGGAATCCTTGAGCAAACCGCTCGCGACATGGTTGATCGCGCAGGGGGTTGTGTTTCGGCATGATGTGCGGGTGACGAATGTTACCGTGGATACGTTGAGCGGGCAGAAGATTGCAACCCGTATTGACTGGTTGGAAAAAGATGTTGTGGCTGGTGTTGAACTAAGCCCTGAAGAACTGGTTTTTGTAACCAATGGTTCCATGGTGGAGAATTCCCGCTGGGGAGACCACCAGACACCTGCGCCCATTGATACGACCATCAGCAAAGGCAGTATCTGGCAGTTGTGGCGCAATATTGCGGCGCAGGACCCGGACTTCGGACGGCCTGATGTGTTTTGTGGTGATACGGTTAAATCTCGCTGGGTATCTGCAACAGTTACAACGCAGGATACACGTATTCCCGGTCTTGTGCAGCGGGTAACCGGGCGTGACCCGTTTTCTGGCCGCACGGTAACGGGTGGGCCTGTCACCATTCAGGATTCCGCGTGGTTGATGAGTTGGGTTGTGAGCCGTCAGCCACACTTTAAAGGGCAGCCAAAAGGTCAAATGGTGGCATGGCTTTACGGCTTGTTCAGCGATGTTGCGGGTAATTACGTGCAAAAGCCGATGCAGGAATGCACGGGGGAGGAAATTACGCGGGAATGGTTGTTCCATATGGGTGTGCCAGTGGACGAGATAGACGACATGGCTGCTGCGGGCGCGATCACGCACCCTTGCATGATGCCGTTTATCACGGCGCAATTTATGCCTCGTTCAGCGGGTGATCGCCCAAAGGTTGTGCCCGATGGAAGTGTTAACCTTGCCTTTCTCGGTCAGTTTGCGGAAACGCCTCGGGATACGGTGTTCACTACTGAATATTCCGTGCGTACGGCAATGGAGGCGGTTTATACGCTGCTCAAGGTTGACCGGGCTGTACCGGAAGTATTCGGAAGTATTTATGACGTGCGTATGTTATTTCAGGCGGCGGCTGAATTGCGGGATGGGAAAAAATTACCAGCATCTGGGCTGCTCCGGCATCTGAGCGATGGAACAGAGATAGATAATCTGCTCGAACAGTACGGGTTGATCTAGGCTCAGGGCTCATTCTTTAAGGTAGAAGATGAAGGTTGCCGCAATGTGGATAGCGGGCATGAAAGTGTGTGCGCAGCGGTCATGTCGTGTTGCGATACGCCGCCAGTCTTTCAGTTACGCGGACATGTTTTCGATCAGGTCCATCGGGCGTTCAGAAAGCAAAAACACGTTAATCACAGCCTCAACTCTATCGGTAAGGCTGTGAATCACAACGGTTCGCTCAATTCAATGACTTAATAGGTCCTGAGCCTGAGTGGGAACAGCCAGGTTAGAAGGGGAGGCGTTTCTGGTAAAGCAGATACAGATCCCCCTTGGGGGAAAAGAAAAAGCAAAGTAATTTTATAGTGATTATCGTTTATTCAGTTTGATCTGCTCATGATCCAGGCCGTCAATAAAGGACGGATATCCAGGTATTGCAAAAAATCATCCATCTTTGGGATTTGTTGGTGTTTTTTTAGGAGGATCACGGTCGCCTGTAACGCCGCTGTGAGAGGGGGGGTCACTTGCGGGGAAGCTCTCATCAAGTGCTTCGTCCAGTTTTTCTTCCTGCTCCTGTTTTGTGTTGTTTTTCTTGATCATGGTACACCTCGGATTGATGGTTTGGAGAAAAGACAAAATGATAAAAAATTGGACCTTATACGGGTTTCATATCTGGTCAGGATTGAACGCAGCAGGCCCGAAAGTTTTCCACCGTTGAAAATAAATAACTGAATATTAATGTCTCTGTAGAAAATACAAGACCGTGTTGTAGAAGCTTATGCTGCATGAACTGTAATATTGGTTATGGGTGAGGGGCTCAGGATTTTTGCATTACGCATTTTACAATGTGCGTCTTCTCATCATCTTTCATGATGATCGGCTGCTCAGCGGCAACAGGATGACCGTCAAGTGTTAGAGAGACAGTTCCTCGGCTTATATGGTCGGGATTATGAACGGTGACCTGATAGTGTGTCTTCTTCCATACAAACGTTATCTCATACGTATCCCATGTGGAGGAAATGCATGGTGTTATGAAAAGTTTCTCTCCTTCCATACGCAGCCCGAGCAAGGTCTCAATCCCGATCCGCTGCATCCAGCCTGCTGACCCGGTGTACCATGACCACCCACCACGACCGATATGAGGGGAGGATGAATAGACATCCGCGACAACAACATAAGGTTCGGTTTTGTATCGCGCAGCCGCACTCTGATCGCGCGTGTGATGGATCGGGCTGAGGG
Organism: uncultured Acetobacter sp.; assembly: GCA_937900755.1. GTDB lineage: Bacteria > Pseudomonadota > Alphaproteobacteria > Acetobacterales > Acetobacteraceae > Acetobacter. Next base: position 5,019 of record CALCDN010000239.1, read on the forward strand.
TTGAAAACATGGCATATGCAGAATCTCCGTCGCCCAGCAGGGCGGTCGCCATGACTGTCCAGAGTGCCGCATGCGTATATTGTCCGCCATTTTCCCTGATTCCTGGCGGGTATCCACGAATGTAACCAGGATCAGGCTCTGATGTGTCGAATGGTGGCGTTAGAACCATGATGATTTCCGCATCCAGATTGACAAGCTGCTCCTGGACAGACTGCATGGCCCGGCGTGCTTTTTCGGTGGAACCCGCACGGGAGATGACAGCCCAAGATTGTGCAATGGCATCAATGCGGCCTTCCGGGTTATGGCTGCTGCCCAGAGCGGAGCCATCATCAAAATACGCGCGCCGATACCATGCGCCGTCCCATGCTTTATCCAGTGCGCTTTCAAGCTCTGTCAGAACACGCTGCCATTTTGTAACATGCTCCGTATCCTGCCGAGCCTGAGCAAGCGGAAGCCATGCGGAAAGCGTGGCATGCAGGAACCAGCCCAGCCAAACACTTTCCCCCCGCCCTTCTTCACCAACACGGTTCATGCCATCATTCCAGTCCCCTGTGCCCATGAGGGGAAGGCCATGCGCGCCGGTTTGCAAGCTATGATCAAGGGCAAGCACGCAGTGGGTGTAAAGGGAGGCTGTCGTGTTCGAGATTTCTGGCTGCAAAAAGCGTTCATGCTCATGTTCCGCCAGCGCAGGCGCTTCGATAAAGGGGAGCTGCTCGTCCAGCACCGCCATATCCGCGCTGACACGCACGTAGTGGGCGACTGTGTAGGCCAGCCATGCGCAGTCATCAGATATACGTGTGCGAACACCGTTGCCTTTTTGGGGGAGCCACCAATGCAGTACGTCCCCTTGGGGGAACTGTTGGGAGGCTGCCCTGAGCAGATGCTCCCGCACCAGTTCAGGTGCTGCCAGAACCAGAGACATGCCATCCTGCAACTGATCCCGAAAGCCATAGGCCCCGCTGGCCTGATAAAAGCCTGCCCGCGCCCAGATGCGGGAGGAGAGAGATTGGTATAAAAGCCAGCCATTGAGCAGGATATCCATACCCCGGTCCGGTGTGCGGACCTGCACAGTGCGCGTTATGCGCGCCCATTGGTTGTGAACGTCATCCAGAACAGCATTTAGATCTTTCGTCCTGTAACGCTGGATGAGTTGGCGGGCCTGCTGCGTGTTTTTGCCTTGCCCGAGCAGAAAAACAATTTCGGTGCTTTCTCCCGGTTCAAGTCTGATGAGGGTTTGCAAGGCGGCACAAGGGTCGATGCCCGCACCAGTCACGCCCGCAAGGGCTCCGCCACGTATGATTGCTTCAGGACTGTCCAGTGTGCCGTTGCGACCGATGAAGGCACTTCTGTCATCCGTCATGGATGTCTGCTGGTTGGCCAGATCGGCAAAGGCAACACGGTCGCCAAATGTTTCGCTCCATTTGTTGCGGGCAAACAGGGCGGCGGTTTCCGGGTCTTGTTCCGTGTTAATAAAGGGGACCGTCGTGCCGCGGGACTGCCCGAGAACCCATTCAGTATACGTCGTGACCCGGAGCGTGCGGGAGTGCTCAGATGTGTTGGTCAGTGTGAGACGGGATATCTTGATCGGGTCGTCTACGGGAACATACTGGAGTAAAGACGTTGCTATGCCGTTGGCATGGCGGTCAAACCGGCTGTAACCATAGCCATGGCGGCAGATATAGACCGCATTGTCATTTGGACAGACGGCGGCAAGTGGCGACCAGAACGCGCCACTGTCTTCATCACAAATGTAAAAGGCTTCTCCTGTGGGCGTAAGGACCGGGTCATTCGACCACGGCGTGAGCTGGTTTTCCTTGCTGTTTTCCGCCCAGGTATATCCGCTGCCTTCAGCCGAGACCTGAAAGCCAAAATGCGGATTGGACACAACATTGACCCACGGGGCAGGGGGGCGCGTTCTGCCGTGCAGAATGGTGGCATATTCCCGGCCCTCGGCTGTAAAGCCGCCATACCCGTTGGCCAGTTCAAGTGTTGGGTGTTCCGGGTTTTCTCCGGGGCCCTGGTATTGGTGGCCTTTCCGCCAGCGACCAAGTCCAGGGTTTGCCTGCCGCGAAAGCTCGGCCTGAGCCATCTGGTATTGCAAGCTGCCCTTTTTGCCTGTCAGGACAATACAGGCCACGGATAACAGGAGTGCTCTGACCGAAGAGGACACGAGTGTGCCCCGCAGCAGGTGGATCGTGTTTGTTCCACCAGAGGCACGGACCATGGCTTCAAGAGCATGCTGCAGATCTTGCGCGTAGGAGGTGGCATGGTCATTTAGAATAACCAGATCAAAGGCTACAGCCTTGCCACGCAGATAGTCATGCGCACTCAGTAGGGTGCGGGCAAGTTCGAAGTCCTCACTTTCTGCAATAATCAGGAGCAGGATCGGTAAATCACCGGAAATGCCTTGCCCCCACAAATCGGCCTGTTTTCCTGCTCCGCGTTTTATGCAGTCAGCCGGGGGACGCAGGGTTGGGCCGGGGAATAACAGATATGTTGCCAGTTGCTGGAACAGGTCCGCCTGTGCGGGCCGAATATCAAGGTGGCGCAAGTGAATTTGTGCACGGGTCCATGCCAGGGTTAGTGCGCGGTCAAGGTCTGTTTCATCCCGGTGCCGTTCAATACTTTGCATGAGTGCTGCGCGTGTTGGGGCAACAATGGTCCAGAATGAAATGTGGCGGGTGGAGCGTGCTGGAATTTGCAGTTTGGACCGGGCGGCAAAAATGGGGTCCAGCACTGTTCCAACAGTCCCGGAAAGCCCTTGAGAATTGACCATGGCAACAGGGTCGCGCAGGTTGCGCCCGCGTCCGATAAATCGTGCTCGGTCTGTTTCGATAGACGTGTCATACCCGCCGACAATCAGATGTGCTGCCCAGATATTCTCCTCCGCAGGGCTCCTGCGCCGCCGGGTCGCAATGATTGCGTTGTATTCGGGGAGATATTCGGTCTGGACAAACAGCTTGGCAAAAGCCGGGTGCGCCAGGTCCATGCCGGGAGGACATAGCGCAAGCTCCACATAGGACGTGACAGCAATATCGACCGCGGTCGATCCTGAATTCCTGACCGAAATGCGGCGAAGTTCCGCGTCATCTTCAGCCGAGACGAGAACGTCCATTGTCGTGGTAAGCGCACCATCCAGACGAGAAAATGAGGCATGGTCTTCTTTAAACGTCACGTCATAATGGTTGGGTTCTTCTCCTGAGGGCTGGAACCCGGCAGTCCAGAAGTGCTGACTTCGGGCATGCTGGAGATAGATATAACTTCCCCAGTTATCGAGCGTTGCGTCGTGACGCCAGCGTGTGACCGCCTGACCATCCCACCGACTGTAACCCGAACCCGCAGTTGTCAGCATCACACTGTATCGACCGTTGGATAGCAGGTGGGTAACGGGCGCATTGGTCATAGCCGTTTGCAAATGCCGACCACCGGCCTGAGTTTGTGTTGGTGACAATCTGGGAATGAATTTTTCTTCCTTCAGCGGTGTTGTCAGCGCGCTCCGTGTTGGTGTGCGTTCCTGTAGAAGGAGTTCAGTGGCTCCAATAATAGGTTCGGCATGAAAGCGCGCCCGCATAATGCCTTTCAGCACGGTATCGGCTATGGCCAGAATGGTCATACCCTGATGATGGGCCATATAGGATTGAATGACCGATACGGACTGGCCTGGTAGCAGGCGCATTTTTGTGTAATCGAGTGATTCGTAAAAACCGTAGGTGCCCATGGCCCCGGCCAGTTGCAGTGCCTTGAAGTTTTCTGTGGCCCGGTGTGCGTCAACCATTGCTGCCAGGGCGGTGGCGTAGGGGGCAATGACCAGTTCCTGAGCCAGCCCGCGTTTTATGCCCAGGCCGGGTACACCAAAATTGGAATATTGATAGTTATAGTCCAGGTCGCGGGCATTATAGGCAGATTCCGAAATACCCCAGGGCACACCACAAAACTGCCCATATTCAATCTGCCGCCGAACAATCTGGCGGCACGTTTCCTCCAGAAGACTGTCAAAAGGTGCCGCCATGATCAAGGATGGCATAAGGTATTCAAACATGGAGCCAGACCAGGAGACCAGAGCTTCTCCATGGGCTACAGCCGCGAGGGGTCTGCCCAGGCGGAACCATTCACATGCAGGAATGTCGCCCTTGGCAATGGCGAAAAAAACAGCCAGCCGGGCTTCCGATGCCAAAAGGTCATAACAGTTGTTGTCCAGAGTGCCCTCATTGACCACAAACCCTATGGACAGCAGCTTACGCTCCGTATTCCGTAAAAAACCAAATTCCATTGCCAACGCCATAGAGCGCGCCGTCTGGGCAATGTTTTCTAGTTTTTCATACAGGAACGAACCGGCTTCCACATCATCTCGTTCGCTCTGTACACAGTTGCGAGCAGCACGAAGCCAAAAGAGAAGGCTCTCCACATGAACGATAAAGGTGCGTGCTGTTTCTGAACCGGTTGTTGTGCCTTTACGGGTGAGGTGTGCGAGTTCCTCGGCCTTGCTCACAAGCATCTGTAACCGGTGGGCCAGCGTGATTTGACTGGCATAGTGACCTTGCATGTCGTGCAAAAGTGTTTTTATCAGATATGCAAGTTCTGGAAAATTGGAGGAGGCATTGTCGGCTGTTGCCTCCTCATAGGCCAGGCTCAGAGCATCCTGCACGCCGTTTCGCCACGTGCCAGAGGGTCTTCCCATCTGTATCCAGTCTTCGCAGGCGCGTGCCAGTGTTATCAGATGGCCAGCAAGGTTGCCGCTATCAACGGTTGAAACGTAAATGGGAGGAAGCGGGGAGAGATCGGCCGTGTTGTACCAGTTATAAAAATGGCCGCGAAAGCGCGGGAGTTTTCCCATGGTTTCAAGGGACCTGCCCAGGCGTTCTGTGGCATCAGTCAGGCCGATCCAGCCAAAATCACATGCGGCAACAACGGACAGAAGGTAAAGTCCCATATTTGTGGGGGAGGTGCGGTGCGCTACGAGCGGTTGGGGTGTTTCCTGAAAATTGTCCGGGGGCAGGTCGTGATGGGTGGCGGAGACAAATGTTTCAAAATAACGCCAGGTTTTTCGCGCCTGTATTCGCAGGAAAAGACTTTCGTTTTCGGTTGCTTCCAATCTGCGGGCAGAGGCACTGTACTGGCTTGCCTTCCAGGCAATGACTGGGGACAGGCACCAGCTTAAGGCAAACGGAAAGATGGCAAGCCAGACTAGATGTGGGGCGGCAGACATGGTTATCAAAGCCGCAAGGCCAAGGAAAACTGCACCACCCATATGGTGGAAATAGCCCGGAATGTCCTCCTTTGGTGCATTTGCTGCCTGCGCGGCAGTTATCCATTGCAGCAGGTTTTTGCGGGTTATGAACACACGGCCCAAAGTGCGGATAATTGCATCCCCCATCAGGCAGGCCTGATCGGCCAGGAATGCAAAGTTCAGACCAATTGTAAGCACTGCACGTTTGGCATTGATGGCAAAAAGCGAGAAGTAACTCAGAGCAGTTTCTCCCCGTCTGTGCTGCATGGCATCGACAAGAAGAGGCAGAAGTGACGGGATTGCGAGAGTTGAAAAAATATACAGGCTCCAGATCAACGCATTATGAAAATCAAGGAGCCACCCGGTAAATAGAGCTGTTATCGCCATGGGGGCGGACAGGCTGCGACGCAGATTGTCCAGCATTTTCCAGCGCGCAATACCGGCCAGAGGTTGGGTTTTTAACCAAATGGTCGGGCAATATCCCATCCAGGAAAATATCCACGGAAGAAGCTGCCAATCGCCACGCACCCAACGATGAAGCCGGGAGGCAGCGACAAGGTAATCTGCCGGAAAATCCTCGATGACTTCAATATCGGTCACCAGACCGGCGCGGGCAAAAACACCTTCAAAAAGATCATGGCTCAGCAAGGCCCCTTCGGGCACCCTGCCAGCAAGGGCTGCCTCGAACGCATCAACGTCGTAAATACCTTTCCCTGCAAAAGATCCTTCTGCAAACATGTCCTGATACAAGTCGGATACGGCTGCCGTATAGGGTTCTATGCCGTTCGGGCTTGAAAACACTCTTTGGAAAAGCGTGCTTTTCCATGCTTCCGGCAAGGAGGGGGTCACACGGGGTTGGAGAATGGCATACCCTTGGGTGACATATCCTTTTATGGGATCAAAATATGCGCGGTTAAGGGGGTGGGCAAGCTTGCCTACCATGCGCCGGACAACCTCGTGCGGTAAGCGCGTATCGGAATCCAGGGTCACGACATATTTTACGTTCTGCGGAACAGTCTGCCCGGAAAGGTTGATAAAACTGGTGTCTGTAGCGCCTCTCAGGAGTCGGTTGAGTTCGTGCAGCTTGCACCGTATGCGTTCCCATACAATCCAAATGCCTTCACATGCGCTCCACTGGCGTTTACGGTGGAGAAGAAGAAACCGCCCGCCGGTGCTCCCGGGGGCGTAGGTCCGGTTCAGGCGCGCAATTTCCTTCGTCGCAATGTCAAGAATATCCCAGTCACCTTTGCGGATCTCTGTGGATGCATCGGTCCAGTCGGTAAGAAGAGCAAAGTAAACTTCGCCATCACGGCTGGCGAGGTAATGTTTTTCAAGACGATTAACCATTTCCTGTATGGATGACCGTCTGGTCAGCAATGTTGGTACAACAACAAGCGTGCGTAAATTGGCGGGGACGCCATGCTTGAGTTCAAGTGCTGGCAGTTCAGAGACTTCAATTGTCCAGAGCAGTAGCCGGTTTACGCCGGACACCACGGCATCGGTTGTGGGCACAAACCCCAAAACCACAAGCAAGGCTACAAGAGTGGTTGATAAGTGATGGCTTGTTACACACAGCACCGTAAGAACAAGGCAAAGAGAGAGGGCCGTGACGACAATACTGTACCCGGTTATACCGCAGCGGCGGCATAACTGGGCAATCTTTATTCTGGGTGGGGCACGGTATTGCAACTGGGCCTCAAGGTCCGGGCGACCTTCTGACAGAAGGTAATAGCCTGGATCTGCCCGGCGGAGCCCCAACTGGCCATCGGTGGCAGACCTGGCAGCAAGTGCCACCACTTTTTGAGCAATCTCACACTCGGTATGGAGGCATCCTTTTGCGAGGGTTTCTATGGACCGGCTGTACAGATTTCTGGTGGCGAGATCCATTTTTGAATAATTATTATATTGATAGAGTATTTTGCTGACAGAGCTTGTTTTTTCTACAAGTTCGCTCCAGTCAAGAGTGGTTGTCAGCCGCATGCTCGTAATAATATTGCGGATTGTGGCATTGAGAATGCTTTGTTCTTGTAATTCATCATGAACAAGGAGATCAATATCTATTCCTTTTTCCTGAAGAATATTTTCCAGCCACAAAAAAGCAGGGTCTCTTTGTGGGTCTCGCCCTCTTAACCGATGCGCAAACTGCACAAGAAACGTGGAGTTTAATTTTTCGATCTGTACTTTGGCAAGTATTTTAAGTGTTCTGGTTGTATTGGGGGGCGTGCTGGCTAGCACAATGGCGGCAAGTTGGTCGGCCTGTTCGCGGTCATTCAGGTTTTGGCAAATTTTTTCGGCAATACGCCGAAGGTTTTCGATCAGAACAATTCTGATCTGGATGGGAACGGCCCATATTTCCCTGATAAGCAGGGGGGTGTTTACCTGATAGGTATTTAAAAAAATACAGAGTGTTCTGGCATCAATGTAGCTGTCTGTGTGGGCAACCAGCGCCCAGGCGATTTCAAAAACACGAGGGAGCCGCGCAAAGGTGCCCGTGGAAAGTTTTGGGAGTTCTCTATAATATGCATAGGGTAGATCGACTTTGATATTCTGTATTTGTGCATTTATGAAATAATAATTATCAATAAACCACTCGGCAGCTGGTGTGATCTGTTCACCTGCTAGAGAGGCCTGGGACAGACGGATATTTGAGCTTAATAAAACTTTGGCGTTATCATTAAGCCGCTCAGCCAGGGAACTATCCCGCTGCACGGGCAATAAGTCCTTATGGGCTTCCGCCAGATCTTTTGCATGAAGAAAAAGTCGGTCAGATCCAAACAGATCAGATCGAATGATTTTGTCGTCCTGCCACAATGAATGGGGTGGCAGTTTTTTTCTAGGAAAAGCAAGCATTTTTTGACTTCCTTCACGGGCCGCGTCCTCTGCTTATTTTTCAATATTTGAAAATATTGTATTTAAGGATATGATTAATGTTTATATCACCATTAAATACGATTTAATTACATAATAATTATTTAGTTTAACGGGAATATCAGGAAAAAGTTCCTAATCAATGTGTATTGGAATGAAATATTTAATCTGATGTTTACCACGGTCCAGGGTGGTCGTCAGTTAATTTCGATGATGGCGGAGACGAGTTGCACTGCTGCGAGGTAGGTTGACTTCAGCTTGTCGTGGTGTGTTGCAATGCCTCTGAACTGCTTTAGCCTGGAGAAGAAGCGTTCAATGATGTTTCTGTTTTTGTAGAGTTGGAAGCTTATTTTTCGTGGATGGCGTCGGTTTTTCCTTGAAGGGATAACCGGTGTGATCTGCCGTTCTTCAAGCGTTTCAATGAGCGGTTCGGCGTCATGAGCCTTGTCGACAATGGCGTGGATTTTCGAAGTCAGTCCGCCACGGGACCGCCCGATGGCC
>CALCDN010000240.1 GCA_937900755.1 uncultured Acetobacter sp.
ATCTACACAAGGAGTATCGTCGGCAGCGTCAGATGTGTATAAGAGACAGCGCCATGGTCATGGCGGCACTAACCCCGGTCTGCATGCTGTTCCTGCGTTGCCACCAGGGGATCAGCCACAACCCGGCGGAAGCCGTGCGGCATGACGATGTGCACACGGCCTTGCTGGTCATGCTTGATTTCATACGCGCCCTTGCCGCCACCCCGGCCCCAGAACCAACGGAGTTTTCTGCATGAGTTCCACTTTTTTCCGGCAGATTGACCCGCCACAGCGCATGTTGATGGGCCCTGGCCCCATTAACGCGCACCCGCGTGTGCTGCGCGCCATGTCCGCTGACATGCTGGGGCAGTTCGACCCGGAAATGACAGAGTACATGAACGAAACCATGGCTCTGTACCGCCAGATTTTCATGACGCGGAACCAGTGGACCTTTCTGGTGGACGGCACGGCGCGGGCAGGGATCGAGGCGGCCCTGGTCTCCCTTGTGGAACCGGGCGATAAAATCCTGCTGGTGCGGGCGGGGCGCTTTGGCCTGCTTCTGTCTGAAATAGCCGAACGCATTGGCGCGCAGATCTGCGCGCTCGACCTGCCCTGGGGCGAAGTGGCCACGCTGGAACAGATCGAGGATGCGCTTAAAACCCACCAGCCAAAAGTGTTCGCCTGCATCCATGGCGACACCTCCACCACCATGGCCCAACCGCTGCAAGGCGTGGGCGCGCTGTGCCGCAGATACGGCGTTCTGTCCTATACGGATGTGACCGCAACGCTGGGCGGCATGGCCATAGACACGGACGGGTGGGGGATTGATGTGGTCTCCGGCGGGTTGCAGAAATGCATGGGCGGGCCACCGGGTTCGGCCCCCATAACCGTGTCCGACCGTGCGGCGGAGCATATCATGGCCCGCCGCCATGTGGAGGCCGGAATCCGCGCCGCAGGGGCGACCAATGGCAACCGGGCGCGCATTTTGTCCAACTATTTCGACCTGGCCATGGTCATGGATTACTGGTCGGAAAAGCGCCTCAACCACCATACCGAGGCCACGACCATGCTCTACGGCGCGCGCGAGGCCGCGCGCATTGTGCTGGAGGAAGGGCTGGACGCCCGCTTTGCCCGCCATGCGCAGGCCAGCTCCTGCCTGATCGCGGGCCTGCGCGCGATGAACCTGCGCATTTTTGGCGACGACACGCACCGCATGACCAACGTCACCGGCGTGTGGATCCCCGATGGTGTGGATGGCGAGGCCATACGCACGCGCATGCGTGACGATTTTGGCATAGAAATCGGCACGGCCTTTGGCCCGCTTGCAGGGCGCATCTGGCGCATTGGCACCATGGGGTACAACGCCGTCAAACATAAGGTGCTGCTCACCCTTGGCGCGCTGGAAGCCTGCCTTGCGGCACAGGGCCACCCCCTGCCCCGAGGGGCCGCCGTGGACGCGGCCCTGGCGGACTGGCCGTAACCGGCTCGCCCAAAAACAGAAGGACGGTAAGCGCATGACACTGGATGACGCCCAGACCATCCGCGAGTTGACACACTGCTCCGACCAGTACGAACACGCACTGGCCGAAAACAGGGTGGACGCACTGGACGCCCTGTTCTGGCAGGGGCCACAGACCGTGCGTTACGGCGTGGGGGAAAACCTTTATGGCGCGAACGAAATAGCCGCGTTCCGGCGCAACCGCACCGGCGGCTCCCCCCCACGCACCATGCTGCGCCGCACCATAACCCCCATTGGCACCCAGGCGGGGGTTGTCAGCCTGGAATTCCGCCGCACCGGTTCCACCCGTACGGGGCGGCAGATGCAGACATGGATCAACACCCCTGATGGCTGGAAAATCCTGGCCGCCCATGTGTCCATCATGGCCGACCAGCCAGAAACCGAACGCCCCATGCTGTAAGGAAAGGAGCATGCCATGACCACGCCTCCCTTCTCTGACGAGGTTCTTGTTACCGCCCGCGCGCAGTCCATGGAGTTGGCACTCCCCGCCGCCTGTGTTGCGGGTGTTATTGCCAATACCCGCGTGTTGCAGAACTATGCAGCCCTTGTAAGGGATTTTTCACTCCCCGACACATGCGAACCAGCGGGGGACTACACGCCATGACCCGCTTTGCAAGTGCGCTGGCCATTGCGCAGGATATTCGGAGCGGCAAGCGCAGCGCCTCCTCCGTCATGCAAACGGTGCTGGCCACCATAGACCAGCACGACAGCGCCATTCACAGCGTGACCCACCTGTTTGCGCAGCAGGCCATGCAGCAGGCCCACGCGGTGGACGCCATGCTGGCCCGCAAGGAAGCCCTGCCCCCACTGGCCGGCGTGCCCTTTGGGGTCAAGGACCTGTTTGACATTCAGGGCCATGTGACCACCGCAGGCTCCATTGTGCTCCGCAACACGCCCCCCGCCGCACAGGACGCAGCCATAGTGGCCCGCCTGCGCGCAGCCGGGGCCATTCCTGTTGCTACGCTGAACATGGACGAGTTTGCCTACGGTTTTGCAACCGACAACGCCCATTACGGCATAACCCGCAACCCGCACGACACAAGCCGCATGGCCGGTGGCTCCTCCGGCGGGTCGGCCGCGGCCGTTGCCGCCGGATTTTTGCCCCTGACATTGGGGACAGACACCAACGGCTCCATCCGTGTACCCGCCTCCCTTTGCGGGGTGTGGGGGCTCAAACCCACTCTGGGCCGCCTGCCCCGTGCGGGAGCCTACCCTTTTTCGGCCAGTCTGGACGTGGTGGGGCATTTTGCAGGCACGCTGGATGACCTTATGGCCGCCTTCTACATTATGGCGGACAGCCCGGTGGAACCCGAACCCCAGAACCTGCGCGCCGCATGCCTGGGCGGCTGGTTTGCCCAGAACCTGAGCCCCGCCCTGGCTGCGGCCATAAGCCGCGTCTGCCACCACCTTGGCCTGTCGGGCACAACGGAACTGCCACAAACGCCCACGGCGCGGGCAGCGTCCTTTCTGATTACCGCCGCCGAAGGGGGCACGCTGCACCTGCCCCGCCTGCGCGCGGCAGCGGAGGACTACGACCCCGCCACCCGTGACCGGCTGCTGGCAGGCGCCATGTTGCCCGCCAGCACCTACGTGCAGGCGCAGCGCTTCCGCCGGTGGTTCCGCCAGCAGGTGCACGCCTTGTTTGAACAGGTGGATGTACTGATCGCGCCTGCCGTCATGTGCGAGGCCCCCCGGCTGGATGACCCCACCATTATGCTGGACGGCAAACCCGCCTCCGCCCGCGCCAATCTGGGGTTGTACACCCAGCCGATCAGCCTGCCGGGCCTGCCCGTGCTCTGCCTGCCCCTGAGCAACACCGGCACCCTGCCGCTGGGCCTGCAACTTGTTGCCGCACCAGGGCGCGAGGCCGCCCTGTTCAGCCTTGCCCGCAAGCTGGAACACGCAGGCCTTGCCGGACGCTGCCCGCTGGACACGCAACAGGCGGCGTAACAAAAAACCGCGCAACAGGGGGTACCCTGTTGCGCGGCGGCACCCACCCTGTGCGGTGCATCACCCGGTCGCACTGGCGCAGACGTGGCCATGCGCTGTGGCGTGAATCAGTTTTTCCACCACCTCGGCCGCGACAAGGGCGGCAATCACCTCGGGGCGCTTGTCCCTTATGCCCCGCTCGCCAATGGGGCAGACCAGGGCGGCCAGCTGCTCTGGAGAAACCCCTACCGCTGCAAGAGATTTTTCAAATCTCAGCCGTTTTGTTTGCGAGCCGATCAGGCCCACATAGGCAAGGCCTGGGCGCATTAACGCGGCTTCCACAATCAATGCATCGAGTGTGTGCGAGGGGGTCAGCACCAGCACCCCCGCACCGGGCGGGGCTGTGGCCAGCACATCCTCCCATGCCGAGGTCACGCGCACCTCCACCCCCGCGGGCACGGGGCCAAATTCATGCGCGCGCGGGTCCACCCAGACCAGCCGCAATGGCAGGGGGGCCAGCGCATGCGCCAGTGCGCGCCCCACATGCCCCGCCCCGAACAGGAACAGGACTGGACGTTCGGCATGGTGCCGGGCCAACTGGTGCTCCAGCTCCGCGCACAGGGTCGGGGTCAGCACCTCCAGCCGTACGGCCACGCGGCCACCACAACACTGGCTGACATTTGCCCCCCCCAGCACAATCTGCTGTTCACGCAGTGCTTCGCCCGAGAGCAGCATGGCATGGGCATGCTGCTCGCATGCCAGTTCCAGAGCGCCCCCACCAACCGTACCCGCGACAACAGCCTGCCCCACCAGCATAAAAGCCCCTTCCTCCCTCGGGGTGGAGCCACGGGTCAGGGTGACGCGCGCCACCACCAGAGGTTGCGGGGCCTGCTGCCACTGGCGCAGCAGGTCATCAGGTGTGTACCTGCGCATGGTCCGCTCCACTTTGCTGGCGCAGGCGCTCGGCCACGCGCAAGATCTGTTCAGGTGTCGCCGGGGCGTTCAGGCCTGGGCATGTGCGGTAGTCATTCATGCTGGCCAGCGCATCGGAAATGGCGTGCAGCACCGCCAGGCCATGCACGAAAGGCGGCTCCCCCACGGCCTTGGAACGGAAGATGGTGTCTTCCCGGTTGGGCACATTGTCCATGAGTTTGACGTTGAAAATACGGGGCCGGTCGGAGCAGGCGGGAATTTTGTAGGTGCTGGGGGCATGGGTGCGCAAACGGCCCGATGTATCCCAGAACAGTTCCTCCATGGTCAGCCAGCCCGCGCCTTGCACAAAGCCGCCTTCTATCTGGCCAATATCAATATCGGGGTTAAGCGAGAGGCCCGCATCGTGCAGGATATCCACCCGCTCCATGCGGTTTTCCCCCGTGAGCAGGTCCACCGCCACCTCGGCACAGGCAGCACCATAGGCAAAGTAGTAGAACGGACGCCCCCGCCCGGTCGCCGCATCCCACGAGATTTTGGGTGTTTTGTAAAACCCCGTGGAAGACAGGGAAATACGCGCCATATACGCCGCGTTGACCAGCGTTGCGAAGGGGACCAGCTCCTCCCCCACAACAACGCCATCAGCGGTAAAACGGACCTGTTCGGGGGCGACCTGCCACCGGGTTGCGGCAAAGGCCACCAGCCGGTCCTTGATGGTGCGCACCGCCGCCAGCACGGCCATGCCGTTCAGGTCGGCACCACTGGAGGCGGCGGTGGCCGAGGTGTTGGGCACCTTGCCGGTGGTGGTGGCGGTAATGCGCACACGCTCGCGCGCCAACCCGAACTCGCGCATGGCAATCTGCACCATTTTGGTGTGCAGGCCCTGCCCCATTTCCGTGCCGCCGTGGTTCACCTGGACCGACCCGTCGGTATAGACATGCACCAGCGCGCCCGCCTGATTGAAGTGCGTGGCGGTAAAGGAAATGCCGAACTTGACCGGGGTAAGCGCAATGCCACGCCGTATGTGCGGGCTGGTCCTGTTGAACGCCCTTATCTGCGCGCGGCGGTGGCGATAGTCGCAGTCCTGGGCCAACTGGGTCATGACCTCGGCGGAAATGGAATCCTCCACGGTCATGTGGTACGGGGTCATGTTGCGCTCGGTTGTGCCGTAAACATTGCGCAGCCGCACATCCAGCGGGTCCAGCCCGGTGGCAAAGGCTATTTCCTCCATGATCCGCTCGGCCGCCGCCGCTCCCTGCGGGCCACCAAACCCACGGAACGCCGTGTTGGACTGCGTATTGGTGCGCAGCGGCATGGAGCGCAGGCGCACGTCGGGGTAGTAATAGGCGTTATCGGCATGGAACAGGGCGCGATCGGTGACCGGGCCGGACAGGTCGGCCGACCAGCCGCAGCGCGCGGCCAGTTCCATATCCACCCCCAGAACATGGCCCTGTTCGTCAAACCCCACGTCGTAATCAATCACAAAGTCATGGCGCTTGCCTGTAACCATCATGTCGTCATCACGGTCCAGGCGCAGCTTGGCGGGGCGGCCCGTGCGGGCGGCGGCAAGGGCTGCAAGGCAGGCCACGATGTTGGCCTGTGTTTCCTTCCCGCCAAAACCACCGCCCATGCGCCGCACTTCCACGGTGACAAGGTTGTTGGGGCAGCCCAGAACATGGGCCACCATATGCTGGGTTTCGGTCGGGTGCTGGGTGGAGGAGCACACCCGCATTTCCCCGTCCTCGCCGGGCCATGCGAGGGCTGCCTGCCCTTCCAGGTAAAAATGCTCCTGCCCGCCAATGGCAAGCTGGCCCGCAAGCCTGCGGGGGGCGCTGCCCAGTGCCCGCGGGGCGTCACCGCGTGTCATTTCCAGCGAGCGGCAGACCAGGGCGCTGCCCTGTGCGCGGGCCTGCTCTATGTTCAGGACCGCTGGCAGGTCCTCATAGTCCACCTTTGCCAGCACCGCCGCATGCCGGGCGGCGTGGCGGGTCTGGGCCACCACGGCAAACAGGGGCTGGCCACAAAAAAACACGTGGTCCTCGGCCAGCAGGGGTTCGTCCCCGGCACCCACGGGGCTGATCTGGTTATGGTGCGCGATATCGCGCGCCCTCAGCACGCACAGGACGCCGGGATAGGCCTCCACCGCGCCAAGGTCCATGCCGAGTATGCGCGCATGGGCGCGGCCGCTCAGGCCAAGAGCCACATGCACCGCATTGGGGGGGAGGGGCACGTCATCCACGTACCGCGCCTCGCCCGCCACGTGCAGATGCGCACTTTCGTGCCGCAAGGAGGAGGACGCTCCCCCCGCCACCTGTGCAGGCCCGTGCATGGATGCCGCCCCGGACCGGAGTTGAGCCTGAGCCTGTTGCGTTCCCGTTTTTTGTGGGTCAACCATGCGCCACCTCCTGCCAGTTCTCCAACGTTGGCGCGCCGGGTGGGTTTGTAACACTCCCTGCCTCAAACAGCCGGGCCAGCAGGTTGGCCGCCACCGTTGCGCGGTACCAGGCACTGGCGCGCATGTCCGACAGGGGGGTGAAATCCTCCTTCATGGCGGCCTGCGCGGCATGCAGCGCCGCCTGTGTCCTGTGCTGGCCAAGAAGTGCGGCCTCCGCCCTTGTGGCCCGGCAGGGGATGCCCGCCATGCCCCCATAGGCCAGCCGGGCCTGCTGTATGGCGCCATCCTCGGCCATGACCAGCACAAACGCCCCCAGCACGGCGGAAATATCCTGATCGAACCGTTTGGAAACCTTGTACACCCCGCACACGCTGCGTGGCGCCAGCGGGGGAACAAGCACGCCTTCTATGAACTCCCCGGGGCGGATGTCCTGCTTGCCGTAGTCCAGGAAAAAATCCTCCAGCGCCACGACCCTGCGCTCCGGCCCGCAACGCAGGTGCAAGCGCGCACCAGCCGCCATGAAAACGGGCGGGCCATCCCCAATGGGTGAGGCATTGCCAATATTGCCACATACCGTGGCGGCGTTACGCACCTGTGTGGAGCCAATCCGCCGCAACGTGTCCGCAGCAGCAGGCAAATGCGCCACCAGGTGGGGCATGGCCTCGGTGTAGGTTACACCCGCACCTATCCACAACGCGCCATCGGGGCGGGTCTGTATCTGGTGCAGGTCCTGGGCCGCGCGCACGGCAATAACATGGGGGAGACGGCGCAATCTTTTGGTCACCCACAACCCCACATCGGTCCCCCCCGCCACCAGAACCGCCGCCGGGTCCTGCGCGTAGGCGCTGGCCAGCGCGTCCACACTGGCGGGCAGCGTTACGCGGCCTTCGGGGCTGCGCAGTTCCACCGTCTTGCCGTCCCGCAGGGCGTGCAGGCGCGCGGTCAGTTCGGGGGTGCGCGCGCTAATGGGCTCGCCGTGCCGGGCACAGTAGGCGGCGGCTTTTTTCATGGCGCGCACAATGGGAGCATAACCCGTGCAGCGGCACAGGTTGCCCGCCAGCGCCTCGTTTATGATGCGCTCGCCATCGAGCGTGCCCTCAAGCTCCGCCAGGTCCACCCGCTGCGCGGACAACGCCACCATGGACATGACAAACCCCGGCGTGCAGAAGCCGCACTGCGACCCGTGTTCGTCCACCATGGCCTGCTGCACCGGGTGCAACTGGCCATCGGGGCCACGCAGGTCCTCCACGGTTAAAAGCTGCGCGCCATCCAGCATCCACACCATGTGAATACAGGCATTGACCGCGCGCCACACCAGCGCCCCCTGCTCCAGCCGCCCGACCAGTACGGTGCAGGCCCCGCAATCGCCCTCGTTACAGCCTTCCTTGGTGCCGGTCCGGCTTTGCTGGTCACGCAGCCAGTCCAGCAGGGTCAGCTCTGGCGGAAGGTCGGACAGATGGTGGAGTGTGTCCCCCACATAAAAGCTGATGTGCTGGCGCATGCGTGCCCTCCCGGCTTATGTTTTTTATGCGTATCTGGCACAGGGTCTGCGTAATGCCGGTGGTTACTCGGTGGGTGTGCGCCCGACCGGCCCGTTTGCAACCTGCGGCTTGTCCGACAGGCCCACAACGTTCCAGACCGGGGTTTCCAGTATGACCGCGTCCTGCTCCACCGTCTGCTCCGTGGAGCACAGGTTGCCAAAGTTGAACACCAGATGCAGCACAATGGCCGAAAGTGCGCCCAGCGTAATGCCACTGCCAAAAATGACCTGCATCCAGGCGGGAAAATGGTCGGCAATATGCGGCTGGGCCGTGGCGAGCATGCTCAGCCCGATGCTTGTGCCCACAATAACCGTGTTGTTCAGATTATCAAAGTCCACTTTGACAAGGGTCTGAATTCCCACCACGGCCACGGCGGCAAACATGGCCAGCGCGGCACCCCCCAGCACCGGCAGGGGCACGCTGGCAATAATGGCGGCAAGCTTGGGCAGGCAGCCAAGCCCCATCATGATAAACGCCGCCGCCACCACCACCCAGCGGCTGGTCACACGCGTCAGCCGCACAAGGCCCACATTCTCGGCAATGCAGGTATAGGGGAAGGAGTTGAGCACCCCACCAATAATGGTGGCCAGGCCATCAGCACGGATCGCACGCGTGATATCGGCCGATGAAATGTCCTTTTTGACAATGGAGCCTGTGGCGAACACATCGCCCGTGGTCTCGAGCATGGTAATGATCATGACCACCAGCATGGACAGGACAGGCACCACATGGAAGGTGGGCATGCCAAAGTAGAAAGGCTGCGCAACCGTAACCCACGGGGCCGAAAACACACCGCTAAAGCTGGCGTCGCCCAGAAACCACGCGGTCAATGTGCCTGCCACCAGCCCGAACAGCACCGCAAGGCTTGCGACAAACCCCTTGAACATACGCTGGATAAGCAAGATGGAGACCAGCGTGCCCAGGCCATACGCCACATTGCGCATGTTGACCGGGTTTTGCATGACCCCCGTGCCCTGCCCGTTGACAATATCGTTCGCAGCCACCGGCAGCAAGGCCAGCCCGATAACCAGAATGACCGAGCCCGTAACCACGGGAGGGAAGAACTTGACCAGCCTGCCAAACCAGGGTGCTGCCAGGAAGGTGAAAAGCCCCCCGGCAATAACCGCGCCAAAAATCTGGGGCAGGCCCTGCACACCCCCGCCTGCGGCCACGCCAATGGCGATCATGGGGGTGACGGCCACAAAAGTGACCCCCTGCAACAGCGGCAGCTTGACCCCGATGTGACGCCCAAGCCCCGCGGACTGGATGAAGGAGGCAATGCCACAGGTAAACAGGTCGGCCTCGATCAGGTGTTCCAGGGCGGCACGGGGCAGGCCCATGGCCCCGGCCAGCAGAACGGGCACGATAACTGCGGCCGCATAGAATGTGAGCACATGTTGCAGGCCATAGAACCCCAGCTTCCATACCGGAAGCATCTGGTCCACGGGATGAACGGCTTGTGGCGTGTCGCCGACTGGCTGCATGGGCTCAACTCCCCCTATAGGTCGAATAGGCGTACGGGGCGACCAGCAGGGGCACATGGGCGTGCCCGCTGCCGCCAAGACCAAAGTGAATGGGCACACTATTCAGGAACGGCGGGTCAGCCAGCGGCGTGCCCTGCTGGCGAAAATACGCCGCCACCTCAAACTCCAGGCAATACGCACCTGCGGCAAGGTCGAGCTCTTTGAGCGCGGGGCAGCGGCCATCCGCATCGGTCACCCCCGTGAACAGCACGCCCTGAGCACCACTCAGGCGCAGCGCCACCCCTACCGCCGGGCGGCCAGAAACCGTGTTGAGAACATGGGTTGAAAGCGTGCTCATGCCACCACCTTATCGTGCAGACGTAACGCGGCTATTGCGTCAATCTGGTGCAGGGCCTCGGCCAGTTCGGCCTGGGGCGTGCTGGCGAGCCGCCGCTCCATGGCCTGGGCAATGACCTGTTTGGCATGGCCACCCACCTTGCGCACGCAAATAACAAACGGCATGCCAAACTTTTGGGTGTACGCATCATTCAGGGCCCGAAAATGCGCGTATTCCTCCGGTGTCAGCCGGTCCAGCCCGGCTCCCCCCTGCTCCTGCGCGGAGGCGGCCGTCAGCCCGGGGTCCACGCCAAGGCGGTGCCCCAGTTCGGGGTGGGCGCGCACAAGGGCGTACAGGTCGGCCTCATCCGCGCCACGCATGGCCACGGAAAACGCCTGGCACATGCCTGCAATATCCCCAAAGGGGCGGCTGCGGGCCGCCTGGGCCGCAACCCATGGGGAATGTTCGTACACGCCGCCAAACTGCTCCACAAAGGTGGCGGGCGGCATGGCGTTGACTTCCTCCATGGTGATCCTGCCGGGGGGGCTCATGCCGGGTGGACCTTCAGCCAGTGGCGGGCAATATCGGCCCGTGTGGCCACCCAGACATCGGCATGGGCTGCCACATGCTCCAAAAAGCGGGCAACGGCCAGAGCGCGCGCGGGCTTGCCAGCAAGGCGGCAATGCAGGCCAACGGACATCATACGCCCTCCCTCGCGGTAGAGCATGTCAAAAGTGTCGCGCAGGTAATGGAAGAACTGCTCGCCCTCGGTAAACCCGTTCAGGGCGGCAAACTTCATGTCATTCACATCCAGCGTGTAGGGTACAATCAGCTGGGGCCTGCCGTAGCGCCGGTCGTAGTAAGGCAGGTCATCGGCGTAGGAATCCGCATCGTATAAAAACCCGCCCTCCTCCACCACAAGGCGCGCGGTATTGGGGCTGGTGCGGCCCTGGTACCAGCCAAGGGGCGCAGCCCCCGTTACCTGCGTGTGCAGGGCTATGGCCTCGCGCATGTGGGCGCGCTCCACATCCTCTGGCAGGTTCTGGTAATCTATCCAGCGCAGGCCGTGGGTTGCGATCTCCCACCCCGCACCATTCATGGCGGCGACGGCCTCGGGGTTGCGGGCCAAAGCCATGGCGACCCCAAAAACCGTTACCGGCAGGCCAGCGTTTGCAAACAGGCGGTAAAGCCGCCAGAAGCCCGCGCGGCTGCCATATTCGTACAGGCTTTCCATCTGCATGCAGCGCGCACCCACCACGGAGGATGTGCCCACCATTTCGGACAAAAACGCCTCGGACCCGCGATCATTATGGAGGACGCAGTTTTCCGCGCCCTCCTCGTAGTTTATCACAAACTGCACGGCCACTCGCGCGCCACCAGGCCATTGTGCATCGGGCGGGGTGGCGCCGTAGCCGATCATGTCACGCGGGTATGTCTGGTTCATTTTTGTCCCGTATTACGCTTGTTTTCAGGCCTGTTCTGGCGGATCAAAGCTGGTCAGCTCATCCACGTTATAGTCCAGCAGGCTTTGCAGGTGCAGTGCGCCATCCTCCACAAACAGGCTGCGCCCGATGCAGTTGGTCAGTTTTTCCACCCCGAAGCGCATACCGCTGATGGTCGCCCCGGCCAGCCCCATGCTGGGCATGGCGGAAAAGGTAAAGTTGTAGACGCACTGCATCATGGGGGCGAGCGGGTCGTTCGCTTCCAGCGGCTGGAACTGGAACGAGTTGCTCAGGTACGGGTGGCTGCCCAGCAGCGCGCTCTGCTCATCCGCTGGCGCTTCAAACCGGTCTTTCCACAGGGCAATGCGGCTGGCCATGCGCGCAAGCTCGGGCCGGCGGGTCAGGTCGATAGTAAAGCCCGTGCCAATGATGAGGAAGTCAAACTCCATCTCGCCATGTGGGGTGGTAACGACCACGGCCCCGTTTTCCTCCCGCACAGCCGTCCATGGCGTGCCGGTGTGGTAGGCAAAATTGGTGTGCTGGCGGCAACGCCAGAACGTGTCCTGCGGGGGCGGCTGGTTCAGGTCATAAATCTTGTACATGAAGCGCCAGCGCAGCAGGTCCGACAGGTCGGCCAGATAGCTGAGGAAGCCTGCGTTTTCCATCCAGCGGTACGGGTTGACGGTGGGGATCTGCTTGCGGCGCAGGCACAGGTCCACGCTGGCGGCCCCATGCTCAAGCACTGTGGCCGCGTTATCAAACGCCGAAGCACCCGCCCCCAGCACGCCTATGCGCTTGCCGCGCAGGGCCTCGAAGTCAATCTGTTCACAGGTATGGGCATAGCGGCTTTTGGGCAGGCTCTTGATAATGAAGTCGGGCACATGCCATGCCCCGCCCCCTTCAATCCCGGTGGCCAGCACGATGCGGCGCGCCCAGACCACATGCTCGGCCCCACCCGCTTGGGTGAAGGTCAGCCGGAGCAGCCCGTCCTCCCACGCAATGTCGGTCAGGCGGTGTTCGTTTTTAACCGGCAGTTCCAGCACATCGCGCAGCCAGTTCAGGTAATCCTGCCAGTCCTCGCGGGAGATTTTGTCCAGGTCGCGCCAGGCCTGCTCGCTGTATTTCGCCTCGAACCAGGACTGGGGGGTCAGGCTGGGAATACCAAGGTCAGGCCCGGTCACATGCTTGGGCGTGCGTAGGGTAATCATGCGCGCGAAGGTCACCCACGGCCCCTCCGCACCCTGTGGGGCCATGTCGAAAATACAGGTGTTGGTTACCCCACGCCGCCGCAGGCCAAAGCATGTGGCAAGCCCCCCCTGCCCACCGCCAATAATGGCGACATCCAGCACATCCTGACCATTGCGCTGGTGAGGAACACACCAGTTGCCCGAGGCAAACTGGATTTTGGCAAGATCGTCGCGGACGCGTCTGTTAAGCTGTTCCATACCTGTTTATCAGTCCACATTATGCACATCGGGAATCCTGCGTGGTTCCTGATCGCGCCAGATAAAGTCAGACTTACTGTTTCACACACGTATCGTTCTTGTATATGACTTAATTCAGCATGGTGCGTTCGCAAAAAGAGAGCAAAAGCTGATGCCCGTTTTTTCCCGCTTCCTGCGTTATTTCATGGCCGTGGCCCAGCATGGCTCCATTAGAAAAGCCTCCGACGAATTGCATATTGCCGCCTCCGCCATAGACCGGCAGGTGTTGCAGGGCGAAAAAATTCTGGGGACCCAACTGTTCGAGCGCCTGCCATCGGGCCTGC
Source organism: uncultured Acetobacter sp. (assembly GCA_937900755.1). Taxonomy (GTDB): domain Bacteria; phylum Pseudomonadota; class Alphaproteobacteria; order Acetobacterales; family Acetobacteraceae; genus Acetobacter. The sequence continues at coordinate 13,304 of CALCDN010000240.1, forward strand.
GCCTGACCACGGCGGGGGAGCTGCTCCTGACCTCCTGCCGCCGCTGGTCGCGCGATTTGAACGCCCTGCAAACGCAGCTGGACAACCTTAAAGGCCTGCGCCAGGGCTCCACGGATATTCTCATCCCCGATGCGCTGACCAAGGGGTTCCTGCCCACCCTGCTGGGCAGGCTGCGCCAGACGCACCCCGGCATTATGGTGAGCGTGCATGTGCGCAAAAGCCACGACATGGGGGACCTGCTGGTCAAGGGGCATGCCGACTTCGCGCTCATGTTCAACCCCGGCCACATGCGTGAGTTGAGTGTGCGCACCCACAAGGAAATTCCGCTGGGTTTTGTCTGCCTCCCCTCCCACGAAATCGCGGGGCTGGCGGAGGCCCGGTTCAGCCTTGCGGCGGAATACCCCATGATCGTCCC
>CALCDN010000241.1 GCA_937900755.1 uncultured Acetobacter sp.
GTGGGTGCCTGCCGTTCCCTTCCGCCGGCACACAGCCCGGCAAAACCGGGGGCGGGCGATGGGCCACGCAACACCGCGCGCTCAAGCAGACGGGCGGAGGCCCGGCACACGCCAACACCCAGACCGCACGCCACCAGCGGGTGTTTGAGCACGGACAAAAGCGCGACAGGCGTGTAGCGGCTCTCCACCATCTGCGCCACCAGCCGCAGCAGAACCGCCCCGGGGGTGTCCGCCAGCGTGGCTCCCGCGCTGTCATCGGCCAGAATACCCCACCGCTCCAGCTCCGTGGCCACACGGGCGGCCAGCCCCCGGTCGGGGGTTACGAGCGCCACGCGGTGGCCGGGCTGCTCCAGCGCGTTGCGCATGATCATGCTGATGGCCACGGCCTCTTCCTGCTGGTCCGCCGCCTCAAACCGGCTGACATGGGCCAGCGCCACCGGGCCGGGTTTTGACCAGTCATCCAGGGCCGCGGCAGGCAGCATAACGCGCGACAGCACCGCCGCGCGCTCTGGCTGCCCCCCCGGAGCGCTCCATACCTGCACGTCCTCGCGCGCGGCTTCCAGTGCTGCGAGAAGGTGACTCATGCCCGCCTGGGGGTGGCTGTCGGGCAGGGAGGCGAACACCTCTGGCGGCATGAGCGTATCCAGCCCCGGCAGGACAACCTTGCCCCCCCGGCAGGACAGGATGGCCCGCAGCGCCTGGGCCGTGGGGGCCAGGGCATGCGTAAAGCCCGCCGCCCACAGGCGCGTGGCCTGCCCCTGCTCCCCCATGCTCCGCCATAGCCGCGCCTGCGAGTCCAGCAGCGCGACCTGCCGGGCCACGGGGTTGACCAGCCCCTGGCTGTGCAGCCATTGGGGCCATGTCGCGGTTACAATTTTTAAAAACTCAAGAATGGTCTGCCAGTGTTCGGCATAATCCTCCTGCACGGCATCGGGCAGCCGTTCAAGCAGGTTGACCCCGGCCCACTCCGCCTCGTCCATCAGGTCCGCCAGGGCACGAGCCAGTGGCCATGCCTGGTCCAGCGTGGGGCGGGTGCCAAAGGCATCCTTGGCCTCCAGGACAAAGCGCGTGAGCACGGCCAGCCGGGTCATGGCCGGTACGGCCGGGGGCAGGGCCAAGGCGTCCACCCCACCACAGGCGGACAGGCCCAGTTCGGTCTCGTCCAGACCACCAATGGGCATGATGCGGGGCAGCAGCATGCCGCGCCCATCCATTTGCCGCAAAAACGCCTCTGTCAGCGCACGCGCCGCACGGCGGCCGGGCAGAACAATGGTGCCCTCGCCCATGGCCTCGGGGTCATGCCCCGCGGCCTCGATCCATCGGGCGGCCAGGGTATCGAGAAAAGGCAGATGCGCTGGAATGGTGGCAAGTTTCATACCCGCGGCTCCGGGTTTGCGGCCTGCTGCGCGCACAGCCGCCCGGCCCAGCCGACAACCGTGGCGTGGCGGCTTCCATCGGGGGCGACAGCGAGCGTAATATGCACCGCACCGGGTGGGAGCATGTCCTCCAGCCGTTCAGGCCATTCCACCAGCATCACACCCTCGCACGCATCGTCCCACCCCAGTTCGTCCAGTTCATCCGGGCTACCCAGCCGCCACAGGTCAAAGTGGTAGGCCGTGGCCGTGGGCGCGTCATAGGCCTGTACCAGCGTATAGGTCGGGCTTGGCACCTCCATAGTCGGGGCATTGCAAAAACTGCGCAGGAAAGCCCGCGCAAACACGCTTTTGCCCGCCCCCAGCGGGCCAGACAGCAAAATGGCGTCTCCTGGCCGCGCAAGACCTGCAAGGGTTGTGGCCAGTTGTGCCGTATCGGCCTCGGTTTTCAGCAACATGCCCGCTTATGGCTCCCGCTCCATGGTGGACACCTGCCCACGCCAGAGGTCCAAGACTGTTCCTTTAATTCATATCGGGCGACAAGCGGGAAGAGTGAAGCGCAGAATTGTAATTTTTTTACAAACCCGGTCTTTAGTTAGGAAATAATAAAACTTATTGAAGTCAAACCCCATTATATTAAAAAAAATACTTTCTGATACTTTATTGTTTATACTTTTTGTAAATTTTTCAGGTATAATCAGAGCCAGAGGGGGCAACTCCTTTTGCAGGATGTGTCATCCCCACCCATACCCTGATCACATACCTGTTATTACAAAAAATATAAAATAATATGAATTTGTGTTTATTTTTCCAAAAAAACACGTAAAGGTGTCATCCATGCCGACAGATACAACCTCAAGATGTATAACCTTTCCTGCAGCTATGTGAGGCCAGTCATGCGCATCCTGTTTGCCGAGGACAAGTTTACCTCCAGCCGCGCCATTCTCTCCGCCCTGAAAAAAGCAGGCTTTGCGGCCGACCTGGCCCGATCCGGCCAGAACGCCATAGAATTACTGCGTAACTATGATTACGGGCTTGCGGTTATTACCACGACCCTGGCGGATATGGATGGATATACCATTCTCAACACGCTCCGCACGCTCAAGGTCACAACCCCCGTTATCATTCTCTCCAACATTGATACGCCAGACGCCAAAATCCGGGCTTTTGCCCTTGGTGCGGATGATTATCTGGCCGAACCGTTCGAGACTGCGGAACTGATTGCCCGCGCACAGGCCATTCTGCGCCGCTCAAACGGATACGCCCACCCCATTGCCCAGGTAGGCACGTTGACCCTGCACCTGAACAACCACACGGTCACGGTGGAAAACCGCCCCATCCACCTGACCGGCAAGGAGTTTGCCATTCTGGAACTGCTGGTGCTGCGCAAGGGCATCGCCCAGACCAAGGAGACATTCCTCAACCACCTGTACGGCGGCAGGGATGAACCCGACATCAAGATCATTGATGTGTTTATCTGCAAATTGCGCAAAAAACTGCAGACCGTTGGCGCAGAGGACCTTATTTCAACCGTGTGGGGCCGGGGTTATATTCTGCACGACCCGCAGGCGCAGCCGGTTCCCTCCCCCCTGCTTGCACTCTCCCAGATCCAGCCCATGCCCCAACCCGCGTTGCTCCAGCTACAGGCCGTTGGCGACTGATCGCCTCCATGCTGTTTTAAAAACCTGTTCCCCGGTTTTTGGAGCACATATTTTTCAGGACCGGATCGCAGGGTACCAGGCATGCGCATGCCACAGTGGACCCGCACCCTTGCCCAGTTCCGGCGCCTGCAAAATCGCGTCCTGCACATACCGGCATGATTGCCCCACGGCGTCTGGCAATGCATGTCCGCGCGCCAGCAGAGTGGCTAGCGCACTGGCCAGCGTACACCCCGTTCCATGTGTGTGCCGGGTTGCAATCCGCCGACCCGTAAATTCATGAAACCCTGACGAATCGAGCAGCACATCCACCAGATGCTCGCCCGCCATATGCCCCCCCTTGAGCAGGACAGCAGCACCCGTGCGCTGGTGCAACCACAGGGCGGCGGCCTTCATGTCCTCCACCGTATGGATGGACAGGCCCGTCAGTTTTTCCGCTTCGGGCAGATTGGGCGTGACCAGCGTGGCAAGGGGCAGGAGCGTTGTGTGCAGGCAGGCCATCGCGTCCTCCGCCAGAAGGGCGGCCCCGCCCTTGGCCACCATGACCGGGTCCACCACAACAGCAAGTCCGGGTATTTGCTGGCGGAGTCCCGCTATTTCCGCAGCCACGGCCTGTGTTTGCGCCACACCGCCCAACATGCCGGTTTTTATGGCGTCCACCCCGATATCGTCCACCACGCACCGGATCTGGTCGCGTACAAACTGGGGGGGTACGGGCAGAATACCCTGCACACCCTGGGTGTTCTGCGCTGTCAGGGCGGTTATGGCGGTCATGGCGTATCCGCCAAGCGCTGTAATGGCTTTGATATCGGCCTGAATCCCCGCCCCGCCCCCGGAGTCGCTACCTGCTATGGAAAGAACTCTTGGACGTAACGAGGGGGAACGGGTCATGCGGGACTCTTCCTTTGTTCAGGTCGGCAGGGCCACTTTTTCCAACACGGCGCACATCTGGCTTACGGCCTCATCCACCAGGGCCGCGTCTTCCGCCTCGGCCATGACGCGCACCAGAGGTTCGGTACCGCTGCGCCGGAGCAGCAGGCGGCCATGCCCGGCCAGAGTGCGCTCCACCTCGTGCTGGCGCTGGCGCACCTCGTCCGTATCCAGCGGGCAGGCTCCTGCGTAGCGGACATTGCGCAGTTTTTGCGGAAAAGGCTGGAAAAGGCGGCAGACCTCGCTCGCAGGGCGGCCGGATTCGACCAGAACAGCCAGAATCTGCAACGCGGCAATCAGCCCGTCCCCCGTGGTGGCAAAGTCGGTCAGCACCATATGGCCAGACTGTTCGCCCCCCACGTTAACGCCCCGCTCACGCATGCGGTCGACCACGTGCCGCGCGCCCACGGCCGTGCGCTCCAGCCCCACGCCCATTTTTTCCAAAAACCGTTCAAGCCCCATGTTGGACATGACCGTAGCCACCACGGCATTGCCCACCAGACGCCCCTCCGCGGTCCATGACCGGGCGATGAGTGCGAGAATCTGGTCGCCATCAATCAGGCGTCCGGTTTCATCCGCGATCAGCACGCGATCCGCGTCCCCGTCCAGGGCGATGCCAATATCCGCGCCATGCTGCACCACCGCCTTGCACAGGGCCTCGGGGTGGGTGGAGCCGCAGTGTTCGTTAATATTCACGCCATTGGGCTCACACCCGATGCGAATGACCTCCGCCCCCAGTTCCCACAGGGCTGTGGGCGCAACCCGGTAGGCCGAACCGTTGGCGCAGTCGATCACGATTTTCATGCCATCAAGCCGCAATTTACGCGGAAAGGAGGACTTGGCACTTTCAATATACCGGCCCGCCGCATCATTCAGGCGCGAGGCGCGGCCGATCTGGGCGGGGTGCGCCATGTGCTGGTGCAGGTCCGTCACCATCAGGTTTTCTATGGTGCGCTCATCCTGGTCGGAGAGTTTGAAGCCATCGGGGCCAAACAGCTTGATCCCGTTATCGCCAAACGGATTATGGGAGGCGGAGATCATAACCCCCAGATCCGCCCGCAAGGAGCGGGTCAGCAGGGCAATTGCAGGCGTAGGCAGCGGCCCCACCAGCGTGACATCCATGCCGGCGGACAAAAAGCCCGCGACCAGCGCGCTCTCAATCATGTAGCCCGACAGCCTGGTATCCTTGCCCAGCAGAACGCAGTGCCGGTGGTCCCCCCGCCGGAAGTGCAGGCCCGCGGCCTGCCCCAGCTTCTGGGCAATTTCCACCGTCATGGGGGCAATATTGGCCGTGCCACGAATACCGTCTGTTCCGAAAAATCGCTTCATAATACTCATTCCATTCCGCTATCGGCAATGGACCTGAATACTCTGGCCGTTGCTGGCGGAAACTCCTGTCCTGTCCTGCTGCTCTTTCCTAAAACGGTTTTGGATTGGAAGAAACCGTGTTCAGGCCACAAAATTTATTTTTGGCGCGCACTGTGTTCATTCCTCCCGCACGCCCTGCCACACCCGTACACCCTGCGCCATGCTGGCCACATTGTGCACGCGCAACAGCGGGTTACCAAACGGCATGGCCATGAGGGATGCCGCCACCGTGCCACTGTCACGCCCCGCGGGCTCCGCAACCCCCGTGAGCGCGCCGATCATCCGCTTGCGCGAAAGGGCGAACACCACGCGGCACCCCAGGTTGGCCAGCAGCAGTGCCCGGCGCAGCAAAACAACATTCTGCGCCTGCGTTTTGGCAAAGCCAAAGCCCGGATCAACCATCAACCGCTCACGGGCAATGCCCGCGGCCACGGCGGCCTCCACTCTTTGCCCCAGTTCACGCACCACATCACAGGCCACATCGGCATACCGGGTGTGCGCCTCCATGGTCTGGGGCGTGCCGCGCATGTGCATGAGCACAACGCCGCAGTCCTTGCCCGCCAGCAGGGGCAACGCCGCAGGGTCATGCCCAAGGGCTGAAACATCGTTGATAACCCGCGCCCCCGCGGCCAGTGCGCGCTCCATGACCAGACTGTTGCGCGTATCGACCGAAAGCGGCACGTCCGGCATGCTCTGGCGCAACCCCTCCAGCACCGGGCCAACCCGCTCCCACTCCTGCTGGGGGGAGACAACCGCCGCGCCGGGGCGTGTGCTTTCGCCCCCTATATCCAGCACACCAGCGCCTTCGCGCACCATCTGCTCCGCCGCCTGCATGGCGTGGCCCGCGTGATAATGCTGGCCCGCGCAGCTAAAGCTGTCCGGTGTTGTGTTGAGGATGCCCATGACCAGTGGCCCCGCAGGCAAACCCGCATCCGATACGGGAGAAACAAGGCGTTGCAACACGGGCAGCCATGTCTGGGGTACGGCCGCCACGGGCATGGGGCCGGTAGCCCTGCTCCCCTCAATCAGCAGCACGGTTGTAAAGGCTGCGTTACTGTTCTGGAGTGGAAGGGCTGCTCCCTGCCTTATGGCCTCCTGCGCCATCTGCCCGAACAGCAGCCCCATGGGTTCCACCAGCCTGCGCCACATGCCTTTATCCTTTATATGGTCCCCACCATGCAAAAGAGGCGGCACCATGTGCCGCCTCCTTTACCTGACATTCCAGTTAATTCCGCGCTCCGGGCCACCGGGCCAGACCCGCTCAACCGGGCTGGGGTGCTGGCACCACGCCGCCTTCGTCCGTCGGGCCGGAGGAGGGAGCCTCCGCCGTAACCTGCGGCACGGAAGCACGGCGGTTGACCGGGCCATCCTCTGCCTCCTCGGGCCGTTCAATCGGCTGGCCACGCATGATCTGGCGGATGTCCTCACCCGTCAGGGTTTCATATTCCAGCAAGGCCTCGGCCAGACGGTGCAACTCGTCCACATGGTCATGCAGGTAGTTGCGCGCCTGCACGTAGGCCTCGTCAATCAGGCGTTTGACTTCCATGTCAATGTCACGCGCCGTCTGCTCGGAGAAGTTGCGCGCAGCACCAAAGAAGCTGTTGCCCTGGTCCTCGTCCGCATAGGCGATCATGCCCAGCTTGTCGCTCATGCCCCATTCGGTCACCATGCTGCGGGCAACGCGGGTGGCCATTTTAATGTCCCCCATCGCGCCGTTGCAGATGTTGTCCTTGCCATACACCACTTCTTCGGCAACGCGCCCGCCCATGGCCACGACCAAGTGGGCAATGGCGTTCATCTTGCTCATGGACAGCCGGTCGTCCTCGGGCAGGCGCATGACCATGCCAAGAGCGCGCCCACGCGGAATGATGGTGGCCTTGTGAATGGGTTCGCTCTCGGGCACCAGCACGGCGGTAATGGCGTGCCCGGCCTCGTGGTAGGCGGTGCGCTTTTTTTCGTCATCGCTCATGACAAGGGAGCGGCGCTCAACACCCATCAACACCTTGTCCTTGGCGTCTTCAAACTCACGCATGGACACGGTGCGCCTGCCAAGGCGGGCAGCGGACAGGGCGGCCTCGTTCACTAGGTTGGCAAGGTCCGCGCCAGAAAAGCCGGGGGTGCCACGGGCAATAATGCGCGGGTCCACATCGGACGCCAGCGGCACCTTGCGCATGTGCACGCGCAGGATTTTCTCGCGCCCGCTCACATCTGGGTTGGGCACCACAACCTGCCGGTCAAACCGGCCGGGGCGCAGCAATGCGGGGTCCAGCACGTCCGGGCGGTTGGTCGCGGCAATCAGGATCACGCCCTCATTGCTTTCAAAGCCGTCCATCTCAACCAGCATCTGGTTCAGGGTCTGTTCGCGCTCGTCGTTACCCCCGCCCATGCCCGCGCCACGGTGGCGGCCAACGGCGTCGATTTCGTCGATAAAGATAATGCACGGGGCGGATTTCTTGCCCTGTTCAAACATGTCGCGCACGCGGGAAGCGCCAACGCCTACGAACATTTCCACAAAGTCGGAACCGGAAATAGTGAAGAAGGGCACATTGGCCTCGCCCGCAATGGCGCGGGCCAGCAGGGTCTTACCCGTGCCCGGCGGGCCAACCAGCAGCACGCCCTTGGGAATTTTACCGCCCAGGCGTGTAAACTTCTGCGGGTCCTTGAGGAAATCCACGATTTCCTGCAACTCGCCCTTGGCCTCATCAATGCCAGCCACGTCCTCAAACGTGACGCGGCCGTGCTTTTCGGTCAGCATCTTGGCGCGCGACTTACCAAAGCCCATGGCGCCACGGCCACCCGCACCCTGCATCTGCCGCATCATGAACAGCCATGCCGCCACCAGCAGGATAATGGGCAGCGAGTTCAGGAAGTAACGCAGCAGCGGGCTGCCATCCTGCTCCAGCGGCTTGGCCACGACCTCCACGCCCTTGCCCACCATGCGCGAGACAAGGGAGGGGTCCATGGGGGCATAGGTCTCAAACGCGGTGCCATCGGTCAGCGTGCCGGAAATGTTGTGATTCTGCATGACAACAGACCGGACATGGCCCGAATCAATATCGGCCACAAAATCGGAATATGCCAGTTGCTGGGCGGCATGTTGCGCCGTGCCCGGCTGGAACATGTTCACCAGCAACAGCAGCAGCAGGATAATGCTGACCCAAAGCGCCAGATTGCGACCTAAATTGTTCATCTTGCCCGAGTGTCCATACTTCTAGTGCGTAAAGCGCCGGAGTGTCCTGCCATCTTGCCCGGCGCTCGGGGAAAAAAGCAACCTTTGCTCTTATAAATGGGATGCCCGAACCATTTTCCTAGCCCATGGGTCCCACATAGTTCCTGTCGTGTACTTTTTTGCACCCGTACACACCCACCCCGGTTACGGGAACAGGCGGTCTGAACTCAAAAAAAGCGTCTTTCCAGTCCTGCGCGCCGCACCAGCCCAGATGCGGCACGGCCACAACCTGCCCCTGCCACCACAAGGCTGGCAGCCCCGCGCAGAACAGGGCGGGCCACCCGGCACGGGCCTTGCGCTCCAGCCCGTAACCCGCAGCCCCCACATATACCCCGCAACGCGGCAGGGCAGAAGGGGCGCGCAGCACAAAGCGGCCATCCCACACAACACCGGGGCTGGCCTCCACCGGGGCCGCCACCCCGGCCTGCTCGCGAATGAGAAACCACTCATCGCGCCATCTGGCAAGCCGGGTGCCCGCCAATGTGCCCCCGGCCCTGCCGCACAGCCGCGCCACGGCGGCGGGGGCGGGCGGGTACTGCTGCGCACCCACCGTGCGGATCAACCCCGAAAGCACGGCAGGGTCGGGCAGGCTCCCCCCCAGCCGGACCCACCCGTGGGGAAAAAACGCGCAGGTCCGCGCAAGTGTTGCTCCCAGCACCTGGTCGCGCGCCATGCGCTGGCTGCCCGCATCCATGGCAAGGCACCAGAACTGTTCGGACAAACCACTTTCGTGCAGGGCAAAACGGACCCGCACACGCTCGGCCCGCAGGTCCAGGTTGGAAGGGTCATCCACCCATGCCAGCCCTGCCGCGCGCAGCGTGTTGCGCAAGGCCGCGCGCGAGACGCCAAGCAATGGCCGCACCAGCCGCACATCCGGCGTGTGGCTGATCCAGCCCATGCCCGCCAGACCATCCGGCCCGCTGCCCGCGCTGGAGCGCATCCATGCGGTTTCGGCCTGGTCATCGGCCTGGTGGCCCAGCAGCAGGTCCACACAGCCCGCCTGCTGGCAGGCCTGCACCATGCGGGCATAGCGGGCCTTGCGCGCCCGTGCGGCCATGGCGGGGCCTTTGGTCAAGTCTGTCAGGGTTATCAGGCGGGCGGGCACGTCCATTGCGCGCAGGCGGGCAAGCGTAAGCTGTGCCTCGGCGGCGGATTCGCGGCGCAACCCGTGGTCCACCACAAGAGCCAGCAGGTTGCTCCGCCAGCGCCGGGCCAGCCACGCCAGGGCCAGGCTATCCCCCCCGCCAGAGACGGCCAGCGCAACCGGGGGCTGCCCCGGCTCATCCTTTAGCCACGGGCCAAGCGTGTCCAGCAGCGCGGCAAACCAGTGTGGCGGAACCGGCTGGTCGGAAAAAACCGGACGCTGGGCAAAACAGACCGGAATCCGCCTACCCCCCGCCGCCCGGAAGCATCAGTTACAGCCACCCTTGCGCCCGTATATTTCCGCCGCATGGGACACACGCGGTGCTGGGGAGGGGAACTCGTTATTCAGCTTGCCCAGTGCCTCACACGCGGATTTCTTGTCCCCCAGCGCCAGAAGGGCTGCCGTAACCCCCAGCAGGGCATCGGGCGCACGAGCACTTTTCGGGGACTGGCGATACGCATCGTAATAGGCCACGGCGGACTGGCGATACTGCTTCTGCCCCGCAAGGGACTGGGCCAGAAGGAACTGGGCATCCACCCGGAACGCACCCTTCGCACTTTTCAGGGCAGCCTCGGCATTGTCATGCGCGGTCTCGTAATCGCGCTTCTGCAAGGCGGCCTTGCCAGCGCTCAGCAGGGCGTCTGGCGTGTTGGGGCGGGCCACAGGCTCCGCGGGAGCCGCGGCGGAGGTGGAACCGCCACCAGCCCCGGCCTGCGCGGCAAACTGGCTGTCCGCCACCTGCTTGGACAGGGCGGCCGTTTTTTGCTGCAGGTCATTGGTCAGCTGGTCAATCTCGCCGCGCATGTCGCGCTGCTGCTGCTCCAGCGTGCTCACACGTTCCAGCAGTTGGGACACCAGATCACCACTGGAGCCAGAGGAACGCCCCGGCGTGGCCGAAGGCGGGGGCAGCGCCCCACCCTCGCTCTGGGCAGACTGCATCTGGCTCATGGCCTGCTTGAGTGCGAGAATCTGGTCCTGCAGGGCAATGCCTTCCCGGCTGGTAACGTCCTGTGCATGGCCCATGGAGCTGGTCGTGCCCATAAGCAAGGCAACCAGACCCGAAAGCACCAGACCATGACGGACAACGCGTACTGCTTTAACCCGGGACTTCATTGAGAACCTCACCCCATCCATAACAAACGGGCAAGAATTCCATCATTCCTTCCCGCAAAACAAGACACGAAATACAAAACAGGCCGGGCTTTGAGGGCCCGGCCTGTTCCGTTTGATCAGTCAGATTTCAGATTAAAGTCTGAAAACCTTACTTCACAGCCGTAATGGCGTTACGGTTCTGTGCCCATGCTTCTTCGGTGTCGCCCAGAGCGGTGGGGCGGTCTTTACCGTAGGAGATGGTGGAGATGCGTGAGGACGTCACGCCTTTTGCCACCAGGTAGTCACGAGCGGCGTTCGCACGACGCTGGCCCAGAGCAATGTTGTATTCTTCGGTGCCGCGGTCATCGCAGTTGCCTGCAACTTCAACGTTCACCTGGGGATACTTCGCCAGCCAGTCAGCCTGCTTCTGCAGGGTGGTCTTGGCATCGGCGCTCAGGCCGCTCTTATTCAGGTCATAAAATACGCGGTCCCCCACGTTAGCGACCAGATCAGCTTCGCTGCCTGGCACCGGGCCAGACGGCTGGGCCGCGCCGGTGGAAGCACCCGTGTTTGCATTTTCGTGCGCACAGGCTGACAGAAGAGCAACCATACCAAGCGCAGCAACGACTTTCAGTCTCATGTGTCGGATCCTGAGAATTAGCCTAAGGGCTATTCGGAGAAAAAGAAGTTAATAACCTTGTATCCCCGCGTATTCTTCTGCTCCCCTCCGAACCCTTCGAAGAGCCGACGAATTTTGGAGACCATTCCGCCGTAAGCCATAGCTGAGGCGGCCGGTCAAGCGTGTTCTCTGTTTCTCATAGCAGCCATACCTTGGCTGATACCCAAACAACACACCCCGGGTCGACTCATACTAATCCTAATTTACGAAATTATAAAGAAAATTACGGCGAAATTGTGAAAACTTCTCCCTCCCCCATGGGAGGAAGGGAGAATAATCCATCACCCGTTGAGGGGGGACCATGCCGGGTCGGACGCCCCTTCCGGGGTGGGAATAACGCGGTCGTTGAAGCCCGTAATGTCGACCATGCCAATGGTGGAACTGAATCCACTCCCCCCCGCGCCGGCGCGGCTCTGGCGGCAGTACGCCAGCACGCGCCCGTTGGGGCAGAAGCTTGGACTTTCCACCGTAAAGCCCTCGGTCATGATCCGCTCACCCGTGCCATCGGGCTGCATGACTCCGAGCGAGAACATGCCCCCCGCAATGCGGGTAAAGGCGATCAGGTCCCCACGGGGGGACCACACGGGCGAGCCGTAGGTGCCCTGCCCGTAGGAGATGCGCTGCGCGTTACCCCCCCCTGCTGGCATGAGGTACAGCTGCGGGCTGCCGCCCCGGTCGGAGTTGAACACGATCTGGGAGCTGTCGGGGCTGTAGCACGGGCTGGTGTCAATCGCGCCCGAAGCCGTAAGCTGCCTGCGCGCGCCAGAGGCCAGATCCACCGCATACAGGTCGGACCCGCCATTGCGGGTGACGGAAAGCAGAACCGAGCGCCCATCGGGCGAGAAGCGCGGCGCAAAGGAAATGCCCTGGAAGTCGCCCAGAATCTGCTGCCGCCCGGTATTGAGGTCAAACAGGTAAACCCGTGGCCGGTTGTTGGCGTAGGACATGAAGGCGATCTGGTCCTTGGCGGGGCTGAAGCGCGGTGTGAGCGTCAGCCAGTTCCCGGCCGTGAGCATGCGGGCATTGGCCCCGTCCTGGTCCATGACAGCCAGCCGCGTACGCTGGTGCCCACGTGGCCCGGAGCGGGAGATAAAGGCGATGCGGGTATCAAAATACCCTTTTTCACCCAGCATGCGCTCATAAATCACGTCGCCCACAATATGGGCGATGCGCCGCCAGTTGGCCGAAGAGGTGGTGTAGGCCGTGCCCTGGATCTGCTGTTGGGTCAGCACGTCCCACAACCGGATTTCCACCCGTACGGACGTACCACTGCCCGTGACGCTGCCCGTGACCTGCGCATGCGCGCCAAGGCCCTTGGCCGTGGCGAAGTCGGGCTTGGCCGCGGTGGATGAGCCGGGAATAACCTTGAACAGCCCCGTGTTGTTCAGGTCGTTGGTCAGCACTTCGGCCATCTGCTGGCCCAGCCCGCCGCCAAAGTCGGGGATGATGATGGGAATGGGAGCCGTGCGGGCCTGATCCACCGTAATTTCCGCCTCTGGTGCGGCCTTGGCGGCAAAGGCTGCCAGCGGCGTGGCCAGGATGCCCCCAGCAGCAACACTGGCGCCCAGCAGGGTGCGGCGGCGCAGAGCGCCCACCAGAGCATCTGCGTCCTGATCGGAAATAAGAGGCCGGGTACTCATCAACATGTGTTTTCCTCCGTGTGGCCTGCGTTTAAGGCCTGAAGACAAATTTCAGTTGCCGGGTCTGCCCAAGAAGCTCCTGGGGGATCGGCAGTTTGGCGCATGTGGGGCTCAGCACGGCCGCGCGCGCGCGCTCGGCCAGTGCGCGGTAAGACGCATCAGCACTCATACGGGCCTGTGTTTCGGGGGCGAACTGCACAATACGCGCCTCACCCGTTGCATCCACGGTCACCACCAGATGGGCCACGAACGTAGCGTAGTCCTTGGCGGCCGTATCTTCCGAATAACACCGCCGCACAGACGCCCCTATGGCCTTCTGCTCCCCAACACTCAGGCTACCCGTAATGTTGCTGCCCACGGGCGAGCCTCCCCCGTTGGGGGCACCCCCGGCCAGCGGGTTGGCCCGCGCCTTGGGCGCATGCGTCTGCTTCTGGTCCGAGCGGAACGTATCCAGCGTTTCCAGCAGGGAGTGGGTGTCCGCCTCGCTCTTTTTAGCCTTGTTGGGCTGGGTGATATGCGAGGGCACCACCGTGTCGGGCAGTGTGTCCGTCTGCTGCGTCATGGGTGATGGTGCTGTCTCTTATACACATCTCCGAGCCCACGAGACACTGAGCGATCTCGTA
>CALCDN010000242.1 GCA_937900755.1 uncultured Acetobacter sp.
CTAGTCCAGCGCGCCCTTGCCCGGCCGCCACGTGGCCACCCACGCCTGCAGGGCCGCACCCATCTGCGCCAGAACCGGCCCGAACGAACGTTCCTGCGCGCGAAAAATACGCATGGTGGGGTACCACGGCGATGTTGCGCCCTCATCACCCCACCGCCAGCACCCGTCCCACCGGCTGAGCAGCCAGGTGGGTTTGCCCAGCGCACCCGCCAGATGCACAACCGAGGTGTCCACCGAAATGACCAGGTCCAGGCTTTCCACAATCGCGGCGGTGTCGGCCATGTCACACACCTGATCCATGATGTCGCATACCGGCTGGCCGTGCCATGCCGCGAGGTCTTCGCGCCTTGGACCAGTTTGCAGGTTGACCAGCGTGGCCCCCACCGGAACCAGAGCGCCCAGCATCTGTTGAGCCGTGGTGGAGCGCCGCTGGTCGGTCAGCACGTCCATGGCCTTGGTGCGCCGCCCGCCTGACCACACAAGGCCAATACGCGGGCGCATGGCGGGCAGCATGGCCGCAAACCGCGCGACTTCGGCCGGTGTGACGCACAGATAGGGCACGGTGGCGGGAATGTCGGCCCATGTTTCCAACCCCATGACAAAGGGCAGGTCGGGTATGGGCAGGGCGGCGTCATACCCGTCCTGCCGGGGAAAATCCTTTTCCGTGACACTATGCACATGCGGGAAGGAAAGGCTGAGCAGGCGGACGAGTGTTGCGGGCACAAGCAGCGTAACCTGCGCGCCCTGCGCCACAACCATGGGCAGGTACCGAATGAACTGCAGCGTATCTCCCAGCCCCTGCTCCTGGTAGAAAATGAGCTTTCTGCCTTGCAGGGGCTCGCCTTTTTGCAAACGCGGCAGGGACAGGTACCAACTGAGCGAATCCTGCGCCAACCCCTCGCGCCCAAGGTAGTACGGAGCCCCTTCCCTGAAGTGCCCGGCCTTGAGCAGGGCCACGCCATACCCCATGCCGGTAAACGCGTTATGGGGTTCGCGCTCCAGCGCCTTCCTGTACCAGGCCAGCGCCTCTTCGGAGCGGTTCATGCGTTGCAGCACACACCCCATGTTGTTGAGCAGCGCGGTCGTGACCGGTTTGTTGTCCTTGAACCATGAGGCCAGCACCATGAACCCTTCCTGCGCGTACCCCGCATCCAGCAGGGCGACAACAAGGTGCTCGCAGGCATCCACATGGTGTTCGGGGTGGTTTTGCATGATCTCGGCAAAAATGCGCAGGCCCGCGCCAAGATCCCCCTTGGTCACCAGCGCCGTGGCCAAAAAGACCTTGAGCTGGCTCAGATGCGGCATGGCCACCAGCACCTTGCCCAGAATGGCCACGACAATGTCGTACCGCATTGTGTAGAGGGCCAGCAGGTCAGCCGCGGCCAGCAGCAGGGGCAGGTTGTCCTGGTGGGCGGCAATCACGTCCAGCACAAGGCGTTCACCCGCAACATACTGCTGCACGGCGAATATCCGCGTGGCCAGGTCCTTAAGCCCTTCGGGGGTGGGGTTTTGCAGCAGGGCCTGCCGCGCCTCCCACAACGCCTCCACCGTCATGCCCTTGGGCAACTTTACGGTGGCGGCATCTTCTGGGTGTTCCATCGGGTGGTCCTTCATCGTCCGTGCGTCCCGGCCTGTGGCTCAGGGTGTCTGCACTGGCCCCGTCCAGTGGCCCGCCTTAGGGGGTGCCGTGGGGTGTTGCGCCATGGGATGCGCCGTGGTGTGCGCCTTGGGGAAGAGCCCGTGGGGTGGCGCCATGCGCGCCATGCCACGCGGCCACCCAGGCGTGCAGGGCCTCGCCCATCTGGCCCAGAACCGGGGCGAAGGAACGCTCCTGCGGGCGGAAAATGCGCATTGTGGGGTACCATGCCGTGGTTTCCCCCTTTTCACGCCAACGCCAGCAGGCATCCCACCGGCTGAGCAGCCACACAGGCTTGCCCAGAGCACCCGCCAGATGCAGGACCGAGGTATCGACCGACACGACAAGGTCCAGATTGTCTATGATCGCCGCGGTGTCGGCCATGTCCTTCACCTGGTCCATGGGGTCATAGATCGGCTGGCCGCTCCATGTCCGCAGGTCCTCCCGCGGGCTGCCGAACTGGAGGCTGACCAGTGTTGCATCCACCGGGGCCAGCGCCCCCCCCATGACCGCCAGCGTGCTTGAGCGCAACTGGTTGGCCATGACATCCTGCGCGGACATCCGCCTGTCCCCCGACCAGACCAGCCCGATGCGCGGCCCGGCCTGTGGCAGCAGCGCGGCAAACCGCGCCACGTCCTGCGGGTCCGCCTGCAGGTAGGGCATTGCGGCGGGAATGTCGGCCTCGGTCTGCATGTTGGTGATATAGGGCAGAACGGGAATGGGCAGGGCGTAATCAAACGTCTCGTCAAGGCTGAAGCCGATGGCGTCCCGCACGGTCATGTCCGGGTAGGACCGGGCCAGCAGGCGCACAAGAACGCCCCCCACGGCAACAGTCACCAACGCGCCGCGCGCCACCAGAACCGTGGCAAAGCGGATGAACTGCAACGTGTCCCCCAGCCCCTGCTCCTGGTACAGGACCACCTTTTTGCCCGCCACCGCGTCCTCGCGCTGCAACTGCGGGAACCGGGCGAACCATTTTGTCACCGCGGTCAGCTTGTTGTCCCTTTGTGCAAAAAGCTCCCACCCCCTGCCATAATGGCCCGCCTTGAGCGCGGTAATGGCAGCACCGAGCACGATGCCCTTGTCATGGGGGGCCATGCGCATGGCCTGCGCGTACCATGGCTGGGCTTCCTCCGCGCGGTTGAGGCAGCCCAGCGCACACCCGATGGCGTTGTACAGGGCGGGCTGGTTCTGTTCCTGGCGCACAGCGAACATGAGAATGTTCAGGGCCTCCATGGGGTAGCCCATGCGCAGGAAAATCTGCGAAATCTGCAACGTGGCGGCCACGCGCTGCTTGGGGTAAAGCCTGATGATCTCCGAAAACAGCGCGCTGCCCCCGGCCAGGTCATCATTGACGATCAGGGCCTGGGCCAGCATGATTTTTATGGCGGGGTTATCCGGCTCCAGCAGCACGGACTTGCGCAGCAGCGCCACCGCAATGTCATACCGGAAAACATGGTTGGTCAGCACAAAGGCCGCGATCAGCAGGTACGCCACATTTTCGGGCTCGCGCCGCACCATCTCCAGCGACAGCTTGACAGCTTCCACCGCCAGTTCCGCATTGCACAAATCCTCGCAAAGCTGGCCCACATCGAGTGGCGTGGGGTTCTGCAGAACGGCGTCTTTGCGGGCCACCAGCTTGTGCATTTTGGCTTTTTCAGGTTCCCAAGTCGCTTTCATGTCGCCTTATCTGCATCCCTGTGCTCATGTTGGCCAACACTACCATACCGGCCTGGGTTAACCATACCAGACCTACCCCACCCCGGCCATGACCGTGGCGGAGGAAACAGCCGGGCCAGAACCATTTTCTGGCCTTGAATTGCACTTGGTGATAACTGTACTTGCGTAGTGTGGACATGGGTTTTAATGGCGCGGTCTGTCATGGTTCACAGCAGGATGGACCCTTGCGGACTCCGCCATGAACCGTGCCACCAAAAACACAAAAGGAAACGTCGTTCTTGGATACTGCCGATGGCAATTCGGTCAAAAAAGCCGCTGCTGGCAAACTGGCGGACAAAACCGCAGCCGCACGCGTAAGGCTTGCCTCCAGTTCGCGCCTGCTGACCAACGCGATCGGCACATTGCGCAACGGCGGGTGGAAAGCCCTGCCGTGGCGCGCGGCCGTGCCGGGGACCGATATCGGGCTGGCCGTGGGCGTGGTGCTTTTGCTGTCCATCCTTATCCTGCCGCTTCCCACCTTTATTCTGGACATGGGGCTGTCCATTTCCATCACCTCCTCGGTGCTGGTGCTCATGGTGGCGCTCTTCCTTGAGCGTCCGCTGGACTTTACCTCCTTCCCCACCCTTTTGCTGCTGACCACGCTTTTGCGCCTGTCGCTTGAAATCGCGACAACCCGGCTGATCCTGAGCCACGGGAGCGAAGGCCCCTACGCCGCGGGCCACGTCGTGGCGGCCTTTGGCGGATTCCTGATGGGCGGGGACGTGGTGATCGGGGGGATCATCTTCTGTATCCTGCTGGTCGTGAACTTCATGGTCATCACCAAGGGGTCGGGGCGTATTGCCGAAGTGGCGGCCCGCTTCTTCCTGGACTCCATTCCCGGCAAGCAGATGGCCATTGACGCGGACCTGACCTCCGGCGCGATCAACGAACGTACCGCCCGCGCCAAGCGCAAGGAACTGGAAGAGGAAAGCGCCTTTTACGGCTCCATGGACGGCGCGGCCAAGTTTGTGCGCGGCGACGCCATTGCCAGCATCATCATCACCGCCATCAACATCGTGGGCGGGCTGACCATTGGCGTGCTGCGCCACGGCATGCCGCTCAGCGAGGCCGCAAGCACCTTTACCATGCTCACCGTGGGGGATGGCCTGGTCTCCCAGATTCCAGCCCTGCTGGTGTCCACCGCCGCCGGTATTGTGGTGACCAAGGGCGGAACAGAAGGCACCGCCGACGTTATCCTGGCCCGCCAGCTCAGTGGCAACGCCAAGCCGCTGGGCGTGGCCGCGGCCCTGTCCGCCCTGTTCGCGCTCATGCCCGGCCTGCCCGCCCTGCCGTTCCTGACCATTGCCGTGGCCGCGGGCACGGGCGCCTGGCTGCGTAGCCGCGCCCCCGCCGCCGACAGCGATGGAGACGTGACCGAAATTACCCCACAGGCCACCGCCTCCCCCATTTCCGATATTCTCAAGCTGGACCTGCTCCGCCTTGAACTGGGCTTTGGCCTGCTGCCCCTGACCAGCGGAGACACCCCCCAGCTTGCCGAGCAGATCAAGGCGCTACGCCGCTCGGTGGCGACCGAAATGGGGTTTGTCACCCCCCCTGTGCGGATTCAGGACAATATCCACCTGCCTTCGGAAAAATACGTCATCAAGCTCAAGGAGATCGAAATCGCCTCGGGCGAGGTCCGGCCCCACAAGCTGCTGGCCATGACCCCCTCGGGTGGCGCTCCCCCCATAGCAGGCGACAAAACCACCGAACCGGCCTTTGGCCTGCCTGCGGTATGGATAGAGCCGTCGCAGAAAACCAAGGCCATGGCCATGAACTGCACCGTGGTGGACCCCGCCAGCGTGATTGTCACCCACCTGAGCGAAATCGTGCGCCAGAACCTGCCCGACCTGCTGACCTACGTGGCGACCCAGGCCCTGCTGGACGACATGCCGCGTGAACAGCAGAAGCTGGTCAACGACCTTATTCCCTCGCAGGTGCCGCTCAGCACCGTGCAGCGCGTGTTGCAGGCCCTGCTGGGCGAGCGGGTTTCCATCCGTGACCTGCCCACAATTCTGGAAAGTATCCAGGAAGCCTGCGGCATGGGGCTGCGCGGTATCCAGCCGCTGACCAACCATGTGCGCACGCGCCTTTCGCGCCAGATCTGCAACACACTGGTGGGGCCGGGGGGGTATATTCCCATTGTCACCCTTTCCTCCAAATGGGAATCGGATTTCATGGCGCATATCACCGGCCCGGCGGAAGACCGTAAGCTGGCCATGCCACCTTCCATGCTCAATGTTTTTGTGGGAAAACTACGCGATACATTTAACGCCCTTTCCACAAACGGTGAAATTCCGGTCATTGTTGTCGCCTCCCCGGTAAGAGATTCCATGCACGCCATTGTAGAAAGGGTTCGCCCTTCCATTTCCGTTCTGTCACAAGCTGAGATATACCCTCGTGCCCGGATCAAGACGGTTGCGACCATATCGTGACACTCAGCCAGCAGACCGCACCATGGGAGTAGAATATGCAGGATAGTCCCTCTGACACCGCAAGCCAGAAGGTTGCGGAGCGCCGTCAGGGAACCACGCCAGATGGGGTGCCCGCACCTGATCGGGCGCAGGACAAGGATATGGCCGCGACCAGTGGCGTGGCGCTGCCGGTCAGCCATCTGACGGTAGAGGACATTCTGCGCTGGCACTCCGTGCCACAACCGCTCATTCATGCCCTTGCAGGCAGAACACTGGCGGACGGGCTGACCAATATTCTGTCCTTTGGCGCCCTGCCTGACGCCACGCAGACACCCCTGGCCTTTGGCGGGGCCTCGGGCTCTGGCAAAACGCTGGTGCTGGCCAAGCTTGCCGCGCGCTATATTCTGGCCGAGGAGCACAAGGACAGCCCACCCCCCCTGATTATTGCCTGCGACCATACGGCTGGCAGCTTCGCCAAACTTTCCGCCCTGCTCCAGCCCTATAACATTCCCATCATTCAGGGCAGCACGTCCGAAATTCTGGCCGATGCCGTGCAGCACAGGGAGCCGGGCCAGCCCATTCTGGTCGATCTGCCCGGTATTTGCGTCTACTCCCCCGGCAGCATGGCCAAAATGCTGCAGAGGGTCGAGCGGGTTGGCGCAACCCTGAGCCTGGTCCTGCCCGCCGGGCTGGATGCGGAGGAATCGGCCGATATCGGTTATGCCTTTGCCCAGCGGGGTGCGACCACCATGGTCGCCAGCAAAATGGACCAGGCAGGCCGGGTGGGCGGTATTATTGCCGCCGCGGCCTGCGGGCTGACCCTGACCTACGGCAGTTGCTCATCCAGCATTGTGGGGGGGCTTGTGCCCCTTAACGCCAGTGTTCTGGCAAACCGGCTCCTGACCCTTCCCTCCTGAACAGCGGGCATGCCTTGGGCGGGCACGCAACAAAAGACGGCCCTGCCCCCGCGTGCCCTGCCCCACGACCCCGCACCGTCCGCTTCACAGAACAGGCACCCCGCCTTGCCCCCCAAGGTCATGGCAGGCGCGTGCCACTGACGCTGCGTATTTAAGAATCGCTTTATTGAAATTCGTATTTTATTACTAGGTCAATCGGAGAGTAGTGCCATGGCCCTGAAACACATCCCCATTTTCTGTGATGCGCATTTAAAAAAAATCTCTTTCGCACTGTGTTTTTTACTGCCCTTTTTCCAGCTACGGGGCCGCGCCATTTCTGACTTCATTATCGCGTTCATTGCCATAAGCTTTTTATTGCACGTCTTTTTCAAAAAACACTTTACCAGCCTGCTCCGTGGATGGTTCGCCTACGCCATGGCCCTTTGGGGCCTTATTGTTGGGTCCTCCATGCTGGACGGCTCCATGCACGCCGTTTTTGAAGCCCTGGCGACCCTGCGCTATTTTGTTTTTGCCAAGGCGCTGGAGGCCTGGCTGCTCGACAGCAGGCCAAAGCTGCAGGCCCTGGGTGCGGCCGTAACGCTGGCGGGGCTGTGGGTGTTAAGCCAGTGCTGGGAGCAGTATCTGTTCGGCACCAATATCTGGGGTTATCCCAGATGGGACGATGGCGCCCTGACCGGACCGTTTTTTGAACCCCGCGCAGGCCCCGCACTCATGATCGTCATGTTCCCCGGCCTGATGATTTACCCCATGCGCATGGTGCAGAACAAAGACCTGGCCAAAAAGGCGATGGCGCTGGGGGCCATGTCCTTTTTGTTGCTGAGCATGGTTCTGGTGGGGCAAAGGATGCCCACGCTTTTGGTGCTCCTTGGGTTTTTCATCTGCGCCATACTTGTAAAAACAACCAGAACCGCCGTTGTCCTGTCCACCCTGGCCGGCATGGCCGGGCTGGCCTTGCTGCCGCTCATTTCTCCACCGGCCTATAACAAGCTGGTCTTGCGTTTTGTCGAGCAGATGAGCGCTTTTCCACAGTCAGCCTACGGCCTGATTTACATTCGCGCCATGAACATGGTGCACGCGCACCCGCTGCTGGGTCTGGGGTTCAACGGTTTTCGCAGGCACTGCGCGGAGGCCACCTATTTTTACGGCGTGCCGCAGTTCGCCCATTTTACCGCAGGGCTGGACCCGGCTACGGGGTGCAATATCCATCCCCACAACATCTATCTCGAAATCGCCACACTTTCTGGCCTGCTCGGCCTGTTCGTGTTTGTCTGTATGGTTTTTTGCTGGCTTAAAACGGTTTTGCGGGCCGCACGGACCAGCACGGACCTTATGCCATCCATGCTTTTTATTACGCTGTGCATGCTGTTCTGGCCGCTTGCCTCAACCAGTTCCCTCTTTACGGAACGCACCGCAGGCTGGGTTTTTCTTATGGTCGGGTGGGGGCTAGCCCTGGCCCGCACCACTGGCACTGGCACTGGCACTGGCACTGGCACTGAGGCGGCCTAAAAAACGGTCTGATTAAAACAGGTCAACTTCGCCGGGGTGGCAGGATGTGCTGGCCTGGGCGCCATTGCGCAGCACATCAATCACATGGCTGAGCTTGACGCCGTGGCTCAGTGCGGCAACATCGAGCCGCTGTTCAGCACAGGGTGTGTAACAGACAGCCAGATTTTTAAGAATGGTGGACACGGCCTCGACCGTCTGCGTCGCGGAATCCAGCTTTTGCAGGACCTGTACATCAGCATCACTCAAGGGTGCTGCGGACATGTTTTCGCCCACCACGCGCTGCACCCCCATAAAATCCTGGCAGGTTTCATCCAGCAACCCAACAAGGTGATCCATGACATCACTTACGCTGCGTTCGGTTCCGCCCACAACATGAGACAGAGGGTGCGCGACATCCATGTATTTATCCTCTCCGGCCCGGCTTCTTTTAAAACAGCTCGACCTCGGAACTGGCTTCCTTGGCCCATTTCCGCTCTGCTTCAGCCTCACGCCGGCTGTAGGCGACTTCCTGCTTGCCAATACCCTGCACGTCCTGCACCAGGTTTTGCTGCGCCCGGCCCGTAGTTGGCCAGAACCGGATACGCCGCGCCAATGTGCCACCCAGACTTTTGGACACGCAGCGAATACCCTCATCCACCAGATACTGGGTTACAAAACGTATGTTCTCCTGCCCGATCCGCCCCAGGCTGGGCACAACGGCCGCTCCGCCAAACACCTTGCAGGCCAGACGGCTCCGCTGCCCCCCGGCCTTGAGCAGGCCATTGACCAGCATTTCCATGGAGTTGACGCCAAAACGCATGGCCGTGCCGGAATGGCTCTCCCCCCCGTCGGGCAGCAAAAAATGATTGATGCCTCCAACACGCGCAAGCGGGTCGAACATGCAGACCGAAACACAGGAGCCCAGAAGTGTTGCAAAAACTACCGACGAATCGCCAGAAATTTCCACTTCCCCCTGAATGACCGTTTTAACTACGGAGTGGTCGTTCACTTGATGGGCCCGAACACCTTTTCCAGAACCTCGCGCAGCTTGGCCACGGTGTAAGGTTTGGCAAGGAAGTTGTTGACACCAGCCTTGACCGCTTCCTGAACCAGGTCCTTGCTGGCCTCGCCGGTCAGGATGATAAACGCCACTTTCTGAATTTTGGGGTTGCCACGCACCGCGCGCAGCAGGGCCAGGCCATCCATGACCGGCATGTTGAAATCCGATATGACCAGATGCGTGGGGTTCTGGTCCAGATATTCCAAAGCCTCTTTGCCGTCCTTGCGCTGGGCAATGTTCGTAAACCCGATTTCCGCCATGCTATTGGCCAGAACCTGACGGATAGAGGCCTGGTCATCAACGATCAGGGCCTTGATTTGTGAAGCGGCAGGCATTTGTCTCCCCCTTGTTCCTAGTCTCAAGTCCGGCCATCAAAGACCGGCATCAAATACACCAGGCGGTTATGGTCCGCCTGTTTTTTGCACTCAGCGCGTATGAATGGCCATGGCCGCACTGCTGATCTGGCGCAACGGCACAACCTGGCAGGCCGCACCGATTTCCGATGCAACCCGTGGCATTCCATAAACAACAGAAGATGTTTTGTCCTGCGCGATTGTAAAGGCTCCGGCCTGCCGCATGGCCAGCAGCCCTTCTGCCCCATCCCGCCCCATGCCGGTCAGGATAATGCCCAGCGCATTGCGCCCCGCATGCTTGGCAACAGACTTGAACAGCACATCCACAGAAGGGCAATGCCCACTGACCGGAGCGCCACTGACCAGCCGCGTCATGTATTTGCCGCCGCTGCTGTCCACCACAAGGTGCCGGTCCCCACCGGGTGCAATCCTGACCATACCAGGTTGCAGTGCTTCCCCGTCCCGCGCCTCGGCAATGGAAAGGGCGGACATGGTCTGGTTAAGCCGATTCGCAAAGCTGGCCGTAAACAGCGGGGGCATGTGCTGGCAAATAACCACCGGCGGGCTTTTCTGCGGAAAACCGGAGAGCACTTCCTCAAGTGCCTCCACCCCGCCCGTGGACGAACCAATGGCCACGAGGTCCACCGAATTGCCCCATGTGGTCTGGGCGCGGCCAACTGGTGCCGGGGGCGTGCGCCGCTGCGTTCTGGAGACAGGCTGCGAGCGCGCCGCCAGCACAACCAGCCGCCCAAGGCCCGCAAACGCATCCTCCCCCGGAGCCGCGTTGTTCTTGGGGTAGCAGTCAAACGCCCCCATCTGCAGCGCGGTAATGGCCGTATCCGCCCCCTTGGCTGTCAGGCTGGACACCATGACAACGGGGATGGGCCGCATCCGCATGATTTTTTCCAGAAACTGCAGGCCGTTCATGCCCGGCATTTCCACGTCCAGGGTAATAACGTCGGGCTGGTCCTTGATAATCAGGTCACGAGCCTCAAGCGGGTTTGCCGCCTCACCACACACTGCAATATCGGGGTTCTGCGCAAAGGAGCGTTTGATCAGCGCCCTGATTGTGCGCGAATCATCAACAATCAGAACTTTTACTGGCTGGGCCATTAATCAGCTCGCTTTTCGGTAAATGGTCGGAGCCACCTGCTCCAGGCCGCATTGGCGGGGATTGGCCACTTTTTCGGAGTGACCAACATAAAGAAACCCACCTTTTTCCAGCTTGTCGGCCAGACGGCCCCACAGGCGCTCACGCGTGGGTTCATCAAAATAAATAACGACGTTTCTACAAAAAATAACGGAAAACTGCCCCCGCATGGGCCAATCGGCATTCAGGTTCAGCACCTTGAACGTCGGAAGCGTGCGAATATTGCCGACAAAGGTCAGGTTCCCCCGATCATCGGCCTGCATGAACTGGTTTTTCTGCGCGGTGGAAATACCATCCGTCTCGCTGGCGGCATAGGTCCCGGCAGCAGCCTGCGCCACCACGTTGGAGTTGATGTCGGTCGCCAGAATACGCATGTCATATGATGGCGCCTCGGGAAACGCCGACATGACGGACATGGCGATGCTCCACGGCTCCGGCCCGGTGGAGCACGCGGCGGACCATATGCGCCCACGCCCGCCACTGCGCAGCCGGGTTGCCAGCGCAGGCATGACATTTTGTTCCATATGCACAAAATGCGGCCGTTCACGAAAAAAGCTGGTGACGTTGGTTGTCAACGCACAGACCAGCTTTTCCATTTCCGCCTGCCCGGGGGGGCTTTGCACAAAATTGAGATAGGCGTGGAAACTCTCCATCCCACTCTCACGCACACGGCGCGAAACACGCGAATATACCAGCGTACTTTTGGAATCAGGGATAAAAATCCCCGCCTCCTGCTTGGCAATCCGCCGGACCATCTGAAAGTCGGCGTCCGTATACTCCGGGTCGGCAGTGGAACGCGTATCGACCATCAGGAAATCATCCCGCCTACCAGTTGACCCACGACAACCTCAAGCCGGAGCACGCCAATCATGCGGTCCGCAATCATGACAAGCCCGCTCAGGCTGCTATCTTCCTCGGCCACGGCCTGGATGTCGGACAGGTTGACATCGGCCATGTCGATCACCCGGTCCACCAGCAGGCCACACACCGTGCCATTGCGTGATTCCACAATCACCACCACGCGGCGCGGGTTATCGGCCTGCGGTTCCACGTTCAGGTACACCGCCAGGTCGATCACGGTCAGGATAATGCCGCGCAGGTTGATTGCACCGCACACATAATGCGGGGCAAAAGGCAGGGCTGTTGTTTTTTCAAACCCGCGAATTTCGCGCACGCTCAGGATGGGAATACAATATTCCTGCTCACCCACAGCAAACACGATCATCTTTACAAGTTTGGCGTCCGCTCCGGCTTCGTCCGTCATATCCATTTTCCTACTCAAATACAGATCGTCTGATGGGGGTGTGATTATGCCGCAAGCCCCGTGCGCACATCCGATGGCCTTGTGTCGATCCGTCCAAGGGCATTGGCAACCAGTGCGGGCACATCCAGAATGAGGGAGACGCTCCCATCCCCCAGAATGGTGGCGGCGGACACGCCGGACATCTGCCGGTAATTTTTCTCGATACTCTTGATCACCACCTGCGCCTGGTCACGAATATCCTCCACAATCAGGGCCGCACGTGCGCCGGACTCGTTTTCCACGACCAGGATCACGTCATCCTCGGACAGGCCACCCGAACCATACCCCCCAAGCCCCAGTTCGGACGCCAGCGGAATAAGCGGCATGCACGCCCCACGGATGGACACCACATTGGCGCCATCGGGCAGCATGTAAATGTCCTTGTGGTTGACCATCATGGTTTCCACCACGGAGGAAACCGGCACAACCATGGTAGAGCCAGCCGCCACGATCAGCATGCCATCAAGCACGGCCAGGGTCAGCGGCAGGGACAGGCAGAAGGTGGTGCCCTGCCCTTCCACGCTGCTGATGGTCACACGCCCGCCAAGACCCAGAATGGCCTGCTTGACCACGTCCATGCCCACCCCGCGCCCCGAAAGGTCGGATACGGTGGCAGCCGTGGAAAAGCCGGGAGCGAAGATCAGGTTATTGACTTCATCATCCGTCAGCACCGCGTCGGGGGCGATAATGCCGCGCTTGACGGCGGTGGACAGCACGCGCTCACGGTTGATCCCGCCCCCATCGTCCTTGATGGTGATGAGAATACGGCCAGAACGGTGCCCCGCGGACAGCAGGATCTGCCCCGTGGGCGACTTGCCCGCGGCAATCCGGTCTTCGGCACTTTCTATCCCGTGGTCCACGGCGTTACGCAGCATATGGGTCAGCGGGTCGGACAGTTTTTCCACCAGGGTGCGGTCCACTTCCGTGTCCTCACCCTCGAGCGTCAGCACCACGTCCTTGCTGGTCATGGAGCAGGCCTCGCGCACAACGCGCTGCATGCGCTGGAACACGCTGCGCACGGGCTGGGCGCGCACGGCCATGACGGCGTCCTGAATGTCGCGCGTCAGGGTTTTCATGCTGGCGATACGCTTGATCATTTCCTGCTGGCCGCCGTCTTCACGCTGGCCAATGGATTCGAGCGCTGCCTGTGCAATCACCAGCTCGCCCACAAGGTCCATCAGGTCGTCCACGCGGTGCAGGTCCACGCGGATCGTGGCCTGCTCCACCGGGCGGCGCGTGGCGGCCGTGTTGCCCGCCGCAATCGGGGCCGTGGCCGCAGGCGGGGGGGCGGGCGGCAGTTCCGCCATGATTTTTTCCGCAACGGTGGCCGGGGCCGTGGGCTTTTGCGGAGCCGGGCTGGCCGCCACCGGGGCGGAGGCCACAACAGGCGGGGGCACGGGGGCGGACGGCTCAGGCGCTGCCGGGCTCACGGCCACCTCTGGCGCAGCTTCCCCACCGGTTGGGCCAGACCCACCATCACGCGTGACGGTCACGTCACACACATCACTC
>CALCDN010000243.1 GCA_937900755.1 uncultured Acetobacter sp.
GCAACAGAGGCCCCGGTTGCCTTGAGGTGCCTGACAAAATCCAGGCCCGTGGCAAAAACCTGCACGCAGCTTTGCTGCTCCCACAGGCCCGCATACAGCCACGGCACCCACTCCTGTATCTGTGCGGGTTTGGGGTAGCGCGGCGTCGCCGCCTGCATGCCCTCACGCATGCAGGCGGTTTTCCATTCCGCAAACGTGCCGTCCAGCAAGGCGGAGACCGCCAGCACCCCACCGGGGGCCAAAAGCCCGCCAAGACGCTCCAGCGCCTGTCCGGGCTGTTCCAGCCATTGCATGACCAGATTGCCACAAATCACATCAAACGGACCTTCCTCCGTGGGGCTGGCAGCATCCATCAGCTTGAAAACCGTTGAGGCCGATGCATGGTGCCGGGCGCGTTCGAGCATATGTGGGGCAAAGTCGGTTGCAACAATCCGCGCATCGGGCCAGTGCCGGGCCAGTTGCCGGGTCAACAGGCCGGTGCCACAGCCTATTTCCAGAATACGCGCGGGCTTTCTGCCGTCCAGAACACGCTCAAGCCGCGTGACCAGCTGCCGGGCGGCCAGGCGTTGCACCGTTGCCGCGCTGTCATACCCTTCGGCCCGGTCAAAGCTGCGGCGTATGCGCTCCCTGTGCTGCGGTCGTGCTGTCATCTTGCGTCCTGTTCCATCATCCTTCGTCGCGTGGCCCGCAGGAACGCCACACAGGCTTCTACATTGGTTTGCGGCAGAAGGTGCCCACCATCCACCCATTGCAGGGGAACCTCCTCCACAAAACTGTCCTCCGTCATGGCGGAGGACACAATAGGGTCCTGCCGGGCCGCCAGAATACGGTATTGCCCGGCCCGGCCTGCCAGCATGGGCCGCGCGTCCCCCCCTAAAAGCAGGTCAAGCCCCCTGCGCAGATTGGGCCCGCCGGGCCTGCAATCGCTGGCCTGCGCGCCGCACCGGCCCCGAAAATCGGCCAGACCCTGCTCCGGCGTGCCCGCCCGCCCCCGGAGCATGCGCTGCAAAACCCGCGTTGGCACGCCTGATGCAAAATCCTCCCGCGCGGCAAAGGCTGCAAACGCGTTAATCCCGACCAGCCGGTCCATGGCGGACAGGCGCATATGCTGCGCCAGCCACAAAAAGCCCAGGGAATGTCCAACGCCAAGCATGGCCCCGCCCCGTTCCTGCATGGCCCGCACCTGCTGTGCCGCCAATGCGGGAGAAGCGGGAGAGGACGGCTCCACAAAACCCAGGTCCAGTATGACCGCATCCGTCCAGCCCAGAGCATCCACCACCGGCGCCCAAAAATCTGGACCAAACCCCCAGCCATGCACAAATACGGGCTGAACCGGCCTCAACCCGCCTTCTCCCCCACATGCTCCGCGGCCCCGACAATAATGGCGGCGGCCAGCCCCTCCATCTGTTCATATGTGTGGTGGGCATGAAAAACCACCCGCAGGCGGCACCCGCCGGGCGGCACCGTGGGCGGGCGAATGGCAACCGCCAGAAAACCCGCCTGCTCCACCACACGCGCCAGAGCCTGCGCAGTCTGTTCCGCCCCGACCACCACAGGAACGATCTGGGTAGCCGAAAGCCCCACATCCAGCCCGGCCTGCGCCATTCGCTGCCGGAACCCGCTGGCAAGTGCCGCCACATGCGCGCGTTGGGCGGCCATGCCGGGTAGCAGGTCCAGGGCCGCGTCCACCGCACCCAGCACCATGGGTGAGGGAGCCGTGGAATAAATAAAACCCGATGCCGTGTTGTCCAGCCAACGGCACACGGCATCGGATGCGGCTACAAACGCGCCCATGCCCCCCAGCGCCTTGCTGAAAGTCCCCACCACCAGGTCCGCCTGCCCATGGACCAGCCCCGTGCCGTGCTCGCCCAGAATACCCGTGGCATGGGCTTCATCCACGCATAAAAATGCCTCGTGCCGCCGGGTTATGGCGCGCAGTTGCGCCATGTCCGCCCGGTCTCCGTCCATGCTGAACACACTTTCGGTCAGCACGATTTTCAGGCCATCGCCTCCGCACTGCTCCAAAACCGCGTCCAGGTGTCCCATGTCGTTATGCCGGAAGCGCTTTGGCCTTACCCCTGCGGCCGCACACCCATGGTAAAGGCTGGCATGCATGAACCTGTCCGCCACAATAACCGCGGGAGCCCCCGTAACCTGGACGGAAAGCCGGGCAAGGGCTGGCACCACGGACGCATTGGCCTGCCAGCCGGACGAAAAAATACGCGCCGCCGCCATGCCTTTGAGGGCCGCCAGCCGCTGCTCCAGCGCCACGGTCTGTGGGGGGGTGCCCGTTACCAGCCGCGAAGCACCACTCCCGCTGCCTTGGGCGCGCGCCCACGCGCTGGCGCGCTCGAGCAGCAGGGGGTGGGTGCGCAGCCCCAGATAGTCATTGGACGAAAAATCAACCAGAACAGCGCCCGTGTCAGGCTGTTGCAACAGTCCAGGCCCGGCCACGCGCCACTGTCTGCACGAGCGCATGCGCCCCTGCGTTGCAAAACCGGCCAGCCCCTGCTGGAAAAGATTGTCAAACCGCGTCATGACACATGTGGTGCCGGAGCCTGCCCTCCGGGTCAATCATCAACAGGAACACCACCGCATGTCCGCACCCGCCTCCATGCCTGACTGGTACCAGCAGGGCCTGCCCCATATCTGGCTCCCATACAGCCAGATGAAGACCGCCCCCTCCCCACTGGCGGCACAAGGCACACAGGGCAGCCACATTACCCTGACCGATGGGCGCACACTGGTCGATGGTGTTGCCGCGTGGTGGACAGCCTGCCACGGCTACAACCACCCCCATATCCGTCAGGCGGTCATGCGCCAGCTGGAGGTTATGCCCCATGTCATGTTCGGTGGCATGGTGCACGAACCCGCACTACGCCTTGCCAGCCGGTTATGCGCCCTGCTGCCCGGAGACCTGGAGCGGGTGTTTTTTACCGATTCCGGCTCAGTGGCGGTGGAAGTCGCCATGAAAATGGCCATCCAGTACCGGCTGAACAAAGGGGAACGCCAACGTACCAAAATGCTGGCCTTCCACGGTGGCTACCATGGAGACACACTGGCCACCATGGCCGTGTGCGACCCCGAGGAAGGCATGCACCACCTGTACGGCCCAGCACTGGCCGAGCACGTTATAGCCCCCCTGCCTGTGGATGCGGCCAGCACGCAGGCCTTCATGGCGTTGCTGGCACGCCATGCGCACGAACTGGCAGGCATTATTGTGGAGCCGCTGGTGCAGGGCGCAGGCGGCATGCTCTTCCATGCCCCGGACGTTTTACGCACATTGCGCGCTGCGGCGGACCACTACAATGTGTTGCTAATTCTGGACGAAATTTTTACAGGCTTTGGCCGTACAGGCACCCTGTTCGCCTGCGAGCAGGCAGGCATTACGCCAGATATCATCACCCTGTCCAAAGCCCTTACAGGGGGCACCATGGCCCTTGCGGCCACGGTTGCACGGCGGCACGTCTTTGACGCGTTCCTGTCCGACAATCCCGAACACGCGCTCATGCACGGGCCGACCTTCATGGCCAACCCGCTGGC
Organism: uncultured Acetobacter sp.; assembly: GCA_937900755.1. Classification (GTDB taxonomy): domain Bacteria; phylum Pseudomonadota; class Alphaproteobacteria; order Acetobacterales; family Acetobacteraceae; genus Acetobacter. Next base: position 3,544 of record CALCDN010000243.1, read on the forward strand.
CTGCGCCTGTGCCAACGCATCGCTCGACCTGTTTGAAACCGAACCACGGCTGGAGCAGGTCGCCGCCATCAATGCGGTCATGGCCGAAGCGCTGGAGCCGTGCCGCACCCTCCCCGGCGTGCGGGACGTACGCACGCTCGGAGCTATTGGCGTTGTGGAACTCCAGCACATCGCCAACCCGGACGCCCTGCGCCAGCACATGGTGGCCCATGGCGCGTGGATACGCCCTTTTCGGAATATTGTGTACCTGACCCCCGCCTTTACCATAACCGAGCAGGACCTGCGGTTCCTGTGCCGCACGATTCACACCGTGCTTGCGGGGTAAAGCCCACTTGCGAAAGGGGCTTACGCGGCAGGATCGTGCGATGACGTTATGGAACCCTGCTCCATCCATGCGCGGGCGGCGTCTTCATCCGTTTCCCGGGCATCCACCCAGAGCGTATGCCCGCCTTCGTATTCCTCACGCTTCCAGAACGGCGCACCGGTTTTGAGCCTGTCGATTAAATAGGAGGTGGCCATCAGTGCCGCCCCCCGGTGTGGGGCCGCCGCCCCGACAAACACAATGCACGCTCCAACCTCCAGCCGCCCCACGCGGTGGATAAGCGTGCACCCCGTCAGGGCAAACCGCGC
>CALCDN010000244.1 GCA_937900755.1 uncultured Acetobacter sp.
TGAATTCTTCTTACCTCACGGGTCGTTCTGTCTCCATAAAACCCGGGGCAATTCATGGTGTTTCAGCAGATCAACGAGCTGATCTGTCTGGTTCACAGATAACCGGATGCTGGGATAGAGGAAAAGGAATCCGGGCAGCAGATCAAGTAAGCAGAGCAGAGCGGAAGGCAGGTTTATGTTGACCTGAATGTCCCTGTCCCCTGCAAGCTGGGGCTTCGCATGCAGAAGACTGCCTTCCAGTGTTGTAATCTGCCCCAGAATATCTTGGATTTTGCGATGGAAGTATTCGCTTTCTGGCTGCCAGGATGGAGGTGACGGCTCACACGTGCCTGCATGTTGGGCAGAGGCGTCATCATGTTCTTGATTGGAGCGCGGGGATTATCTGGACGACGTCCCACGGGGGGTTTTGCTCTGGTTGTCGAGCGCTTTGACAAAAGCCGCGCTAAAGTCCGTATCGGAAAATGGCTGCTGCGCCGTGATGAGTTCCCGGTCTGTTACAACCTTGGGTGTCCAGATTTTTGCCGTCTCCACAATGGCCCCCGCATCTGCCAGCGCCGTGGCAGGATAGAAAAAAACGTGTCCGTTGAGTTGATGCGTCTCGGCAAACTGTTCTTCCGGTATCGAAAAAACGGTCATGTGATAACCGGCATAGGGCCAGCCTGCGGCCAACCGGCGGAGTGCATGCGTGTCGCCAGCAACGAGTGCTGCATGAAAACCCCTCGCGTTCTCCAGGCTGGAAGCCAGTGCGACCGGACCGTGGCAGATCAGGCCTGTCGTTTTCCCCGCATTGTGGAAGGCGCGCAGGATATGACCCAGATCAGGATCGGTCATCAGGTCTTCCAGCGGCGCGTGACCGCCGGGGACAATCATCCCGACATAGGTATCAATCCCTTCGGCATGGACCGAAGCGAGGGTGCGGGGGTGCCTGAGTGAGTCCAGGCCTTTGACGAACTGTATCGTGTCCTGAAGGATTTTTTCGTTTCCACCGAAATACCGGGCCGATGCCGAGTGCGCGTCCCACGTTACGGCGTTGCCTTGCGGGTTTGCGAAGACCGGCTCGTAGCCAGCCTGGATCAGCGCTTCCACCGGAACTGCGAATTCATTGAGATAAAAGCCGGTAGGATACTGCCGTCCATCACGCAATGTGAGTGTGTGCGCGCTGGAAAGAACGACCAGTACGCGGCCCTTGCCATGGCTTTGTGCCGTGGCCTGAAGGGTAAAGCCACAGAAGGTGAGCGCAAATAGCAGTGTGGTAATGATGCCGCGCAGCATGGCCGTTATCCTTTCCGGGGGTGGAAGGTTCGTTGGGCGCCGCTGTGTAACGCACGGCATGTGTGGGATACTGACCAATCATCAGGCTCCTGTCCAGAACGGCCGTGGGCAAAGCACATGACAAGGTCACGCGTGAACAGGCAGGGCCTGGGCGGGGTATTCCTGCACCGCCGGAGCCTGCCACCGTCCCTGATCCAGAGTGCTGATTTCCTTATCAATTTCGTTCATCACCTGCCGGGAAAATGGCCCGAGATGCAGATAAAGCGCACTTGTCATGACCACGTAGGGCAAGGCCTTGGGGTTATGCACGGCGCAGTCCAGCAGCATGCGCCAGAATTCTCCGGCGGTTCCTGGCCCTGCCTGATGAATGTGGAAAAGAAGACGCACAAAACTGCGTAGGTCGCCCTTGATCAGCCTATGCGCACGTTTGCGCCCGAGCATGCGGCCAAGCCGGCGCACCCGGCCAAAATAGGCCGCTGGGTGGTAGATCGCGGCAAGCACCGTGCGGTAATCGTGCAGGATGTCACGCCGTGGCCGGTTTGTTGCAAAATTCAGTCCACCAGTGCATTGGTCGCCAGATTGTGGCTGATTATCGCTGGAGAAAAGGCGCCCTTCGGCCAGCAGGCGGCGTGTCAGTTGCGTTGTGGGCAAGGCATAAAGCAGGCCAACCATGCAGACCGGAATGGCCGTGTCTTCAATACATGCGATCATGCCTTGTGCAACACTGGCTTTTTCGCTGTCAAAACCGACAATAAAGCCGGCATTAACAAAAATACCGGCCTTGTGGATTGTCTCGATACTCTGTTGCAGACTGCGCCGGGTATTCTGTTTTTTCTGGGTCATCACCAGTGTATCCGTGTCCGGGCTTTCAATCCCGACAAAGACCGCGAAGAAATTTGTTTCTGACAGGCCACGTAACAAATCGGCATCATCGGCAAGGTTGATTGATGCCTCGGTAGAAAATTCGAACGGAAATTTTTTCGTGGTCTGCCAGTGTTTCAGGTCTGGCAGAAACTGCTTGAGTGCCTTCTTGTTCCCAATCAGGTTGTCATCAACAAAGTCTACATGCCCGCGATACCCCAGGGCGTATAATGCATCGAGTTCAGCCAGTATCTGAGCTGTCGTCTTGGTGCGTGGTACACGGCCATAGAGTTCGATGATATCGCAGAATTCGCAGTTGAACGGGCAGCCGCGCGAGAACTGAATCCCGACATGCAGGTACTGGTCCAGCTTTAACAGGTCAAAGCGGGGCACTGGGCTTTTGGTTACATCAGTCTTTCCCATGGGGGCCTCGAACACGCCCTTCTGGTCACCTCTTTGCCACGCGGTGATGAAGTCCTCCATGATTTCCTCAGCTTCTCCGAGAACCTGAAAATTTGCGGCTGTGTAGAGAGCCGGGCTGGACGTAACGTCAGGACCACCGACCACCACAGGTTTGCCAGCCGCCCTGCACATGTTGATAATGTGCAGGGCATCATTCCGTTGGGGGAGCATGCCGCCGGTCATGACCAGGTCGGCCCAGGCGAATACCGCGTCTGTCAGGTGTTCCGTGTTCCGGTTGACCAGCCGGACCTCCCAGTTTTTGGGAAGGAGGGAGGCAACGGTAATCAGGCCAAGTGGGGCCGCGGGGTAGCGTGCGCCTGTCAGGTCACAGGTTTTCTTGTAATTCCAGAACGAATTGGCATTGAAGAGCGGGAAGATCATCAAGACCTTGCAGGGGCCGGTCATTACGAGGGATATCCTTTGATGTGCCACGTGTTCACATTCAGGGCTGATGATTTTTCACTCTCTTCGAAAGGATGCAGAGCTTTTCCCGGTCTTTGGCGCAGGCGGCCCAAGGCCGATAAAAGGAGGAACAGGCCCATATCCATAGCGACCTGATCGACCGGACTTAAAAAAAGCTCCAGTATTTTATGGTATTTTACCAGTATTGACATAAGCATGGCAGGGCTCTCCACGTTCATGTCAGTTGCGGGCTGCTGTAATGGTTTGTGCGTCGTGTTCTTTTTTCTTCTCGTTTTTGAATTGCTCATCCAGGAGGAGGGACGCAATATGGAAGGCCCGTTTGGCATGTGCATAGGGCAGCCATTGCCCGAGCGGGTTCCAGGGCATGCCGTTATTGTAGGTTGCCACACTCACCAGTGGTTCACCGGTTGCGCCATCCACGGCAATCAGTTCTTCACTTGCACCACCAGGTGCCGGGGGTGGGATCGGGGGCATGCCGCCACCAGCCGCGCCGGCGGCAAACCCGGCCACAACCGGAATGGCATTGTAATACCACTTGCTGCGCCGGATATTGGTAATGGCCGCGCGAACACGAATGACGTCCGTGCAGGCCCCGCAGTCGCCTGCGGGCAGGACCTGAAAATCATGGCCAAGGGCTTTTTCAAGTTCCTGCTGGAATGACGCGGTCATGCGCGCTTCGACCTTTGGGGAAAGTCTGGGCGCTTTTGCAATGGGTTGCCAAACCACCGGCTCGATCATGACGGTGTGGTAACGCGCGACATTCAGGTTGGGGCTAACGTAAATCAGATCCCTGGTGTGCTCTTTTGTCGGCGCCATGTGGGCATATGTTTCTGGTGGAATAAAACCTGTCCGGGTTACCTTTTGTCCGGCGCACCCCATGAGTGGGGCCAGGGTAACGCAGGCGATCATGGCTGTTGCAATGGGGCGGAAACGGCGTGTTTTCAGCCCTTTGGGAAAGGTGGATGTCATGTCTGGCTCCAGATGCGGCACGGTAGAGTGTGTTTCGATGGAGCCAGGCTAACAGGCGAGTTTTTCCGAGGTGTGTCCGTTATGTGTGTGTGTGGAAATATTGTATGTGCTTTATGGCAGGGCACGCAGAAGGACACGGGCCTCCAGGCCACCCTCCACACGGTTTTCCAGTGTAATGTCGCCA
>CALCDN010000245.1 GCA_937900755.1 uncultured Acetobacter sp.
TCCTTGGGGAGCGTGTCCTCCGCTGGCGCGCCAAAATCCTCCAGGTCCATGACCCGTGGGTACGTGCGTGCCGCCCCCTCCGCCGTCCCGCCCGAGGCAGCGCCATCGGCCGCCATGCGGCACACGCCAGGGCGAAAGGGCACGCATGCCACCATTATGGAATGATCTCGTCGTTACCGCCATTTTCGGCCAGATCAATTTCACCCGCATTGGCCATGTTTTTGATAATGGTCACGATATCGACCTGTGCGGCGTCTGCATCCTTCACACGTACCGGACCAAGGGCGGAAATTTCCTCGAGCAGAATACTGCCCGCACGCTTGGACATGCACTGCAAGAACATCTTGCGCACGGTTTCGGACGCGCCCTTGAGGGCGAGCGGCAGCTTTTCGCGGTCCACCTGCGCCACAATGCGCATGAGGGCCTCGTGCGGCAGGCGTTTGATATCTTCGAAGGTGAACATGAGCGCTTTCACCTTTTCCATATCGGCGTGGTTGCGCTTGTCCATGGACGCCATGAGGCGGGTTTCGGTCTTGCGGTCGAAGTTGTTGAACACTTCGGCCAGCAGTTCGTAACTGTCGCGCTTGGCCGAACGGCCAAGGGAGGAAATGAATTCGGACCGCAAGGTGGCCTCCACGCTGTCGAGCACCTCGCGCTGCACCGTTTCCATGTGCAGCACGCGCATCATCACTTCGGTTGCGTAATCTTCTGGCAGCAGGGTCAGCACACGCGCTGCGTGGGCGGGTTGCAGGCGGCTGAGAATGACCGCCGCAGTCTGCGGGTATTCGTTGCGCAGGTAGTTGGCAAGCACCATTTCCTGCACATTGCCCAGCTTGTCCCACATGGTGCGCCCGGCCGGACCACGGATTTCTTCCATGATCTTGTCGACCTGCTCGCCCGAAAGCGCCTTGCGCAGCAGTTCCTCGGTGGTTTCGTACGTGCCCACCAGCCCTTCGGACGATTCGAAGTTCTTGGTGAACTGCGCGCACACCTCCTCCACCACGGAAGCGCTGATCAGCCCCAGCCCCGCCATGGCCACGGACACATCGCGGACCTCGTCCTCCTGCAACTGCTTGAGCACCTTGACCGCGCGCTCGCGCCCGGCGGCAAGCAGCAGAATGGCCACACGCTGCTTGCCACTCAGGTGCCTGGTCTCATCATGCACAACGGAAGAAGAAGCTTCCTGCCGCGCCTCGGGGGCTGCTGCGGTCTCGGACATGGCCTAGGGTCCCTTCTTCGGTTCCGGGGCGGATAGCCAGCTCCGGATAATCAGTATGGTCTCATCAAGGTTGTTTTCAAAGCGATCGGCAACCCTGTCCAGAGCTTCCTGTCGCAGTTTGCCCTGAACACCATCCAGATCAACCACCTTGCCATCCTCGCCCACAACAGTACCCGGATGCAGCATCTGCCCGTTGGCGCCCATGACCAGGGTGCCATCCTCCGCTCCGGCCAGCAGTTTTTCCTGCCCGTGCACTTCCTTGGACACAAGGGTGACCAGCCCGGTGCGGCGCAGCATGGGACGCAGGCCAATAAACAGCGCACCCAGCACCAGCAGAATGGGAATAACCCACTCAGCCATGTAAATGAGCATTTCGCGGCTGAAGTAGTCCGTGCGGGTCCCGGCAAAGTCAAACCCGCCATCGGGCATGAACCGCATGGACACAACGCGCACCTCGTCCCCACGGGCCTTGTCAAAGCCTACGGCGGTCTGCGCGAGTGTTGTAATCCGTTCCAACTCGGTATCATCCAGCGGGGTCCAGACTTCCTTGCCGCTCTTGTCCTTGACCATGGTGCCATCCACCAGCACCGCCATGCTCACGCGCGCAACACGTGGGCGCGACTGGTTTATAACCCGGACACGCTTGCCAATTTCGTAGTTATTGGTCTCTTCCTCCCGGTCATTGGTCGAACCGGTCTTGTTGTCCTGGTTGGCGTTGGCGTTGGGCAGGTTGTTGCCCACCGTGGTGCTGGGGCTGGATTCGGTATTGACGCTCTTGTCCGAGCTTGTCTGCTGCGACCGCAGGACCTGCTGGTTGGGGTCATAGCTTTCGTCGGTTTCATGCACCTCGTCGGTGTTCATGGTCACGGCGGCACGGGCACGCACATGGCCCGCACCCAGTGTGGGCACCAGCATGTCCTCCACCGCCTGGGCCAGGCGCTGCTCTTCCGCGTGGCGCTGTTTTTCCAGCTGCGATTCCTGCCCGGCAAGGCTGTCCGGGTCGCCCGGCTTGACCAGCACATCGCCGCGCGTATCCACAATGGAAATGTTCTGCGGGCGCAGGCCCGGCACGGCGGCGGCGACAAGGTTCTGGATCGCCTGGATCCCATCAGGGGCCATGCGGCCAGCCCGGCCAATATCGAGCACAACGCTGGCCTGCGATGGATTGGTCTCGGTGGAGAACAGGTCCCGGTGGGGCAGGACCAGATGCACACGCACATTGCGCACCCCGTTGAGCAGGCGAATGGAGCGCTCCAGCTCCCCTTCCATGGCGCGGGTCTCGTTGATCGACTGCTCAAACTGCGTGCTGGTCAGGGTGCCGCTCTTGTCAAACAGCTCGTACCCCACCGCGCCGCCGCTGGGCAGGCCATCCTTGGCCAGCAGCAGGCGCGCGCTGGCGATCTTGTCCTTGGCCACAAAAATGCGGGTGCCGTCCTGGCTGGTGGTGAAGGAAATATGGGCCTTGGCGAGGTCATCGGCCATTTCGGCCGCCTCGGTCAGGTCCAGTTCACCATACAGCAGCGTATTGGTGCCGCCTCCAGCATAAAAGGCAAAATAGGCCAGCGCACCCAGCAGGGCCGCACCGGCAACACCCAGTGCGATCTGCTGCGTGCGACCAAGAGCCTTGAGACTTGTCAGAAAGTTTTTCATGCGGGAACGGCTACGCTGTCACGATGGAAAAATGAGGAACAACACAACTCTCCAGACGTTTCAGCATCCAAACACTCCACGGCTCCACCTAACCATGGCCTTGCCATCGCCTTGTCACGCCCGTCAAGGTAAACCGGCTGCTGTATAGCCATAAACACATGATGGGCACGTTGTGCCACAGTAAAAGAACAGCCTTGCAACACCAGACCCACTCCAGCTTGTGTTATACCCCGGTCCGGTACGCCAGACGAACCCCGTCTTATGGATAGTAGGCGTTTGTCGGCGGCGCCTTTTTAATCGACATGTTCAGACGCTGCGCGTTCTGGTCCTGCGTAAGCCCGGTCGGGCCTTCGGCCACCTCACGCGCCACATTGGGCATCAGGTCCGGGCGGGCCCAGCAGTCCACGCCATTCCAGCTTTGCGTGCAGTACGGCTGGGGCGCGGGCGGGCGCTCGGGTGGGGCGCACCAGTCCTCCCCTTCCTGAATGTACCCGGCATTGCACTCACGCCCCGTAATCTTGCTGGCAATATGGTCAGGAGAACACCCCGCAACCGCCAAAAGCAGGGCCATCATTATTCCGCGCCTGAGTGTCATGCCTGTGTCTTCCCGTCCTTCAAGCCCATACGTGCACCCAGCGCCCGAACCGGCTGACGTAGGTGCCTGATGCCGCAAGCCTGGCAACCGGGCCGTTTGTGCCAGATAACGCGTTATTTTAAGCCACTTCCCATGCAAATGCCAGCCAAGAGCCAGCTTTCTCCAAAAAAACCAGAGCC
>CALCDN010000246.1 GCA_937900755.1 uncultured Acetobacter sp.
ATGTCATGGTGCGGACTAGCTGGTCCGCGGGCGTGCTGCGAATAACCGCAAGCCTTCCCACCGGCACCATCAACGCCCCGCCTATGCCCTGTATCGTGCGCATGGCGGCCAGGAACAGCAAGGAGTGGGCGGTGCCGCAAAAAATTGAACTGCCCACAAAAATGCAGATTGCCAGCATCAGGATCGTGCGGCTGCCCAGGCGGTCGGCCAGTGCGCCAGATGCGGGAATGAAAATGGCCAGCCCTATAATATAGGACGTCAGGGCAACGGATGTGGCGACCGTATCCACATGCAGGCTGTGAGCAATGGCTGGCAGGGCGGTTGCCAGAATGGTGCCATCAAGCTGTTCCATAAAAAACATGGAACCAACAATGAGCGCAGTCAGTTGTGTGGACGTCGGAGAAGGCATGCCTAGTCAGAGACGCGTTTTTGCGGTCTGATGCAACAGGCGATCGTGCAGATCTCCGGTCGCTCTCATGCGCGGGCCATTACAAAATGGTTCAGAAAAGGAGAAAGTCGTCATGGCTAAAGATAAAATCGACACTATCGAAAACAAGGTTGAAGCCAAGGTCAGGGACGTTCGGGGACATGTCAAGGATGCCGCTGGCGGCCTGACCGGTGATATCGGCCTTCAGGCGGATGGAAAGTTCGACCAGTTCGCAGGGCATGTGCAGGAAGATTTTGCCGACCTGTACGAGGAAGGGGAAAGCGCTGTGGAAAAAGCGGTGACCTTTGTGCGTGACAAACCTTTGCTTTCTCTGGGAATTGTCTCGATCGTGGGGCTCCTTGTCGGCTGGCTTTTCTTCCCCCGTCGCAGCCGCTCCTGAAAAATCATTTGACCGGGACTCTTGCGCTCCCGGGTAAAAAAATGCTTTTCCTTCCCTACGGAGTCGCGATTGCAGCGACTCGGTAATTTTAACCGAGTCGTTTCAAGCGGACGAGAAGGGACACAATGCCGGATTTCAGGCGTGAACAACAGCATGGCGGTCTGGTCGCCGGAGTGGATGAGGTGGGCCGTGGCCCGCTGGCCGGTCCGGTTGTGGCCGCCGCCGTGGTGTTCGCCTGCGGTGTGCCAGATGACCTTGCCGCCATTATTGATGATTCCAAAAAATTAAAACCCGCCATGCGTGAGGCCATTGCCGAGCGCCTGCCCCATGTGCCCGGTGTGGCCATTGGCGTGGGGGCTGCCTCCACGGCGGAAATAGACCAGATCAACATCTACCATGCGTCCCACCTTGCCATGCGGCGCGCGGTTGCCCGCCTGCCGGTCAGGCCCGACCATGTGCTGGTTGATGGCAACAAAATTCCAGATTTCGGGTGCAGTGCCGAGGCCATAGTGGGTGGGGACGGGGTCAGCCTGTCCATTGCCGCGGCCTCCATTGTGGCCAAGGTGGTGCGTGACCGCATCATGGCGCGGCTGGATGTGCGCTGGCCCGACTATGGATGGGAAAAAAATGCAGGATACGGCACGGCGGTTCACCGTCAGGCCCTCATGCAGGCCGGTGTGACCCCACACCACAGAAAAACATTCGGCACAGTACGCCAGCAGTTGGAAAATTTGAAAACGGAGACCCGGGCATGAGCGGCGCAAAGGCACTTTCCATGGACCTCCCTCTGGACCAGATCCTACGGGGTGAATGTGTGGAAACCATGCGGACCCTGCCTTCGGGGTCCGTGGACTGCATTTTTGCCGACCCACCCTATAACCTGCAACTCCGTGGTGAACTCCGCCGCCCCGATGACAGCATTGTGGACGGGGTGGATGACGACTGGGACAAGTTCTCCGACTTGCAGGAATATGACCGCTTTACGCGGGAGTGGCTGAGCGAGGCCCGCCGCCTTTTGCACAAGGACGGAACAATCTGGGTTATTGGTTCGTACCATAACATTTTCCGTCTTGGCGCCATTCTGCAGGACCTTGGGTTCTGGATTTTGAATGATGTGGTCTGGCGCAAGTCCAACCCCATGCCCAACTTCCGGGGGCGGCGTTTCACCAATGCGCATGAGACGCTCATCTGGGCCGCACGCAGCCAGGAGAGCCGCTACCGCTTCAACTATCAGGCCATGAAGGCGCTCAATGATGACGTGCAGATGCGCTCGGACTGGTACCTGCCGCTATGCACGGGCAATGAGCGGCTGCGCAATGAACATGGGCTGAAGCTGCACCCCACCCAAAAGCCCGAAAGCCTGCTGCATCGTGTGCTGCTGGCTTCCACCGCGGTCAATGATGTGGTGCTTGACCCGTTCTCCGGTTCGGGTACCACAGCCGCCATGGCCCGCCGCCTGCGCCGCCACTTTGTGGGCATTGAGCGCCACCCGGACTATGTGGAGGCCGCCATGGCCCGCGTGGCCCGCGAAGTGCCCCTGGATGATGACGCCATACAGACCACGCAGGACAAGCGCGAAGCCCCAAGGGTGCCGTTTGGCAGTCTGGTAGAGCAGGGGGCTTTGGTGGCCGGTACGGTCCTGAGTGATAAAAAGCAGCGTATTCAGGCAACGGTTGCAGCCGATGGCACGCTGGTCAGCGGGGCCAAGCGTGGCTCAATCCATAAAATGGGCGCCATGCTGACCAACGCGCCATCGTGCAATGGCTGGACATTCTGGCATTTTGAGCGCGAAGGGGTCTTGCTGCCGCTGGACGTGCTGCGGCAGGAAAGCCTGGACGCCACAGCGGCCCAATAACTCTTTTCCTGAAAAGAAACTGGCAGGCGCTCAGCTGCCACCAAAGCCGAGAAAGCCGATGGAAGGCTGGGCAGCCCCGCCCGTGCGGTCATAGCGCGGGTCATGCGCCTTGCCTTTTGTCTCACCGTCCGCATCAGCGCTGCCCGCATCCATGTGCAGGGCGGAGGTGCTGACCGTTCCCACGCTGTCACTGCCCTGTGTGTTGCCTGAATTGCGCAGGGACAAAAGCAGGAAGGTAATGGGGTTACGGTTCAGGTCGATGGACATGTCAAGGGGTGTCTGCCCCAGAATGTTATGCCCGTTCAGGTCCGCACCACGGTTGACAGCATCACGCGCGGAGGAAACGCTTCCCCGGTTGATGGCTTCGAACAGGGCCACCGTGGGTTCTATGTCCTTGTTGGGGTGCCCGCCACCTTCGCCCGCTTCATCATCACTCCCTTCGGCTCCGGGAATGGCGGTGGGGGGAGCCGCATGTTTGGCGGCCTTGGCGCTTTCCGACTTTTCAGCCGATTCCGTTGCAGCGGCCTGATCTTCGGCTTCATCAGCAAATGCCGGAACCGCAACAAGCATGGCAAGGCTGCTGAAGAGCAGAGCGGAAGAAACAAGGCGTGGAAAACGGGTCATTGTCTGTCCATCAATACAGGTAATCTTTAACCTATCACACCCCATGGGAGCGGAAAAGGCGGCCCGATCCTATCGGGTGCGGCCTTCGCGCCACCACCCGGCAAACAGCAGCGCCAGAGCCAGCACCATGGCAAGGGGGGCTGGCAGGAGGGGAATGGGGGTCCTGCCCGTGACCAGGTGCGCGTTACGCTGGGCAAAAGCCAGCCAGTCCGCCCCATGCAGCGCACCGGAGGCAGCCAGCCCGGGTGTGGGGGTTCGCATGCTGGCCGTGCTGTCCCCCAGCCAGAAAACGCCGCCCCCGGTCATTCTGGCCATGTCCGCCACACGGGTTGCGGTCGCGCGCAGGTCGGCCATTTCAAGAGTGTTGTCCTGTTCTGGAGCAGCGTAGGTCGTGTGCGTGCCATCGGTAATGCGCCAGATACCGGATTCCGTTATGGGCACATGGGCTGTCTGCGTGCCTTCATCGCCACCTGTGCGCAGGGGCACGGTGCTGCTCTCCCCTGAAGGGGACGTCAGCGTTATGGTGGCAGCAGCAGGCGCGCCAATGCTGTGGCGGGTTATATTGAGTGTGCCGGGCGTCATGCTGGCCGTAAGCTGTTCTTCCTCCAGTTCCGGCTCCTTCATCAGCCAGTGCGAAATACGGCGGAGCAGTTCGGCCTGTGGGCCGCCGCCATCCTCCCCGCGTGACCAGAGCCATATCTGGTCGGACAGGAGGAGTGCGATCCGCCCCTGTTCAACCCGGTCCAGCACCAGCAGGGGGCTGTTGTCCGGCCCGTTCATCAGCACTTCGCCGTGGGTGTTATCGGGGTGCAGGGCACGGTACCACGGGCCCCACAGGCCGGGTACGGCCGTGGGGCTGTTCAGGTCCGTACCGGCCTTTGGCGCACCGGGAAGCGATGCCGTGACCGGATGCCTGCGCCCGGTGTCGGTCAGGGTGGGGCGGAAGCGGCTGACAAGCATGCTGCTCTGGTCGGGGGCAACATGGGCGGGCAGCACATCGCCCACCGGCGTGTCCTGCAAGGAGCCGGGACCAATGAATTCCGGCCCCGCGGTCAGGAGCAGGCCGCCGCCACGGCGCACAAAGCTGGCAATGTTTTCCAGGTAGCTGTGTGGCAGAATATGCCTGTTTTCAAAACCATCCAGAATGATCAGGTCAAACTGGTTGATTTTTTCCTGGAACAGTTCGCGCACGGGAAAAGCAATCAGCGCGAGGTCGGACAATGGGGTGCCATCGTCCTTTTCAGGTGGCCGCAGGATGGTGAAGTGGATCAGGTCCACGGAAGGGTCGGCCTTGAGCAGCCTGCGCCAGACCCGTTCGCCCTGGTTGGGGGTGCCAGAAATCAGCAGGACCTTCAGCCTGTCCCGTATGCCGGTAATGTGGGCCACGGTCTGGTTGTTCAACTGTGACGTCTCCCCTGGCAGGGGGGAGACGGACAGGCTGACCAGCAACGGCCCCGGTTGGGTGACCGGGACAGTAATATCCTGTGCGGTACCACTCACAACCGGGATCTGCCGCGCCTCTTCCCCATTGACCCGAACACTCAGCTCCGCAGGGGTGCCCGCCTGCGTGCCCGGTCCCATGTCATCCACCTGCACGCGCAGGTTGGCGGTCTGGCCGGCAATGGCGTAGGGGGGAGCTTGCAGAACACTCAGCTTGCGGTCTTTTTCCTCCCCGCTTGCACTGAGCAGAATATGCAGGGGCAGCGTTGCACGGCTGCCGTTCTCCTCCACAGGGCGCAGGCGCTCGGGTATGGAGGTGGGAACATCGGCAATCTCGCCATCCGTCACCATCATGGCCCCGGCAAACTGGGCGGCGGGAATATCGGCCGCCGCCTGGTCCAGCGCATCAAACAGTCTTGTGCCGTCATGGGCGTTCGCGCGCACGGTCACGGTGCGTATGGTCAGCCCATCCACCTTGGCCTGGGCCAGTGCGTCGGCTGCCTGCCGGGCAATGGCCGCGCGCTGGCCAAGCGCCATGGAGGGGGACTGGTCCACCACCAGCAGGGCGGTCTGGGGGAGTGTGCGCCGCTGCTCATGGTAGCGCTGCGGCCCGGCCAGCCACAGCAGGACCACGCCCATGGCGCACAGGCGCAAGGTGGCGCCCCTGGCGCGGCTGAACAGCCCCCACCCGAACAGGGCCACGGCCATGAGGCCCAGCAAGGCCAGCAGCCACAGCGGCAGCAGGGGCGCCAACCCGATGGAGGTCAGGGAGGTGGTCATGGTTTGTCCTCCAGCCGTTTGAGCAGCATGGGAACATGCACCTGATCAGCCTTGTAGCTGCCCGTCAGGGCGTAAATCACGGTGTTCAGCCCGAACCGGTAAGCCTGTAGTCGCTGCTCGCTTCCGCCGGGAATAACGGCAAAAGGCGTGTTGCCCGCACTGTCCACCGCCCATGCGTGCGCCCAGTCCGCCGAGCCGATAATAACCGGGCTTACATCATCATTTTCGGCGTCCCCTTCCTTGGCGACCCATATGGGCTGGCCCGCGTACCGGCCGGGAAAGTCGTGCAGAAGGTAAAAGGTATGGGCCAGCAGGTGGTGGTCGGTCATGACCACAAGTGGTGGCACCACAAGCCCGGCTGTCACCCGGCGCAGGGCCGCACTTGTGCCCGGCGCATCTGCGGTAAACGTGGCGTCGTCGGAACTGGCGCCCCCGTCCTGGCCCTGCGTGTCAATCAGCAGAATACCGCCATGCGCCATAAAGGTGTTCAGGGCTGCCGTCATGGCTGGTGTCGTGGTGGCGTCCGCCGTGATCGGCCAATACAGCAAGGGGTAATAGCTCAGGTCATCCGTGCCGGGGTGGACGGCGTCCGGGTGGCCCATCACGGCGGACGCCACCACGACCCCAGCCATGACGGCCGCCCTGAACACCTTTATGGCGCATGGCGGTATTCTGCTGATTGACCCGCAGGGCCAGGACGGGGGCGCC
>CALCDN010000247.1 GCA_937900755.1 uncultured Acetobacter sp.
ACCCCGCGATTCTCTACGCCATGTAAATCAAACCCATAAAAAAAGGCCGGAGCAATGCCCCGGCCTTTTTTGTCTCGTCTGTAAAAGACCTTACTCGGCGGCCGTACGGCTTACGCGCTGTTTGTCCTGCTCGGCGGCAATGGCGCGCAGGCGCTTCATCACGCTCCCCGTGCCTGCCGGGATGAGACGGCCAACAATCACGTTTTCCTTCAGGCCCATGAGCTTGTCGACTTTACCGGCTGTTGCCGCTTCGGTCAGAACACGCGTGGTTTCCTGGAAGGACGCCGCGGAGATGAACGACTGGGTCTGCAACGACGCCTTGGTAATACCCTGCAGCACCGGCATGGCCAGCGCAGGACGTTCACCCGCGTTGAGGCACTTGGTGTTCTCACCATCGAACTCAAGCCGGTCAACCGTCTCGCCGATCAGGTAGGTTGTGTCACCTGGCTCCAGAATCTCAACTTTCTGGAGCATCTGACGGACGATAACTTCAATGTGCTTGTCATTGATCTTCACGCCCTGGAGACGATAGACATCCTGAATTTCGTTGATCAGGTAGTCAGACAACGCCTCAACCCCCATGACCTTCAGAATATCATGCGGCACGCGGGGACCATCGACCAGCGGATCGCCTTTTTCCACAAAGTCACCTTCCTGTACGGAAATATGCTTGCCTTTGGGAATCAGGTATTCCTGCTCGTGGCCCGTCTCGTCATTCTTCACGACAATACGGCGCTTGGACTTGTAGTCCTTGCCGAACTCAACACGCCCTTCCATTTCCGCGATAATCGCATGGTCCTTGGGACGACGCGCTTCAAACAGTTCGGCAACGCGCGGCAGACCACCGGTAATATCGCGCGTTTTGGAACCTTCACGCGGCAGACGCGCCAGCACGTCACCCGCGTTCACTTGTGCGCCATTTTCAATGGACAACAGTGTTTCAGGCGACAGGAAGTACCGCGCCTCGGACCCGTTATCCAGCTTGACCACCTCGCCGTTGGCATCCTTGAGCTGCAGGCGGGGGCGCAGATCAACGCCCTTGCCTGCCTGCTTGTAGTCAACCACGACCTTGGAGGTCAGGCCGGTCACTTCATCCATACGCTCGACAAGCGTGATGGAATCAATCAGGTCCAGATATTCGACCTTACCGGCTTTTTCCGTGATGATTGGCAGGGTGTAGGGGTCCCACTCAGCCAGCTTCTGGCCACGTGGCACCGTTGCCCCTTCCGTGGTGAGCAGACGCGCGCCATAAGGCACACGGTAGCGGAATTTTTCCGCGCCCTTTTCATCTGTCAGCAGAATTTCGCAGTTACGGGCCATGACAATCGGCACGTTCTGGCTGTTCTGCACCACGTTGCGGTTACGGATGACGACCTTACCATCGCGGGATGCTTCAATCATGGACTGCTCGGCGCCACGCTGCGCCGCACCACCGATATGGAAGGTACGCATGGTCAACTGCGTGCCAGGCTCACCAATGGACTGCGCTGCAATAACACCAACGGCTTCACCGATGTTAACCGGTGTGCCACGTGCCAGATCACGCCCATAGCAACGGCCACAGACACCCACACGACTGTCGCAGGTCAGCACGGAACGGATGTGAATGACTTCAACACCCGAAGCCTCGATACGTTCGGCATCGGCCTCATCGACAAGTCGGTTGCGGGCGGCAATGACCTTGCCCGTGGTCGGGTCCACAACATCAGACGCCAGCGTACGGCCCAGAATACGCTCGGACAGGGAGGCAACAACTTCGCCGCCATCCATGACCGCGCGCACGGTCAGGCCACGCTCACTGCCGCAATCTTCTTCGATAATGATGCTGTCCTGCGCCACGTCGACCAGACGGCGGGTCAGGTAACCGGAGTTTGCCGTCTTGAGCGCTGTATCAGCCAGCCCCTTACGCGCACCATGGGTGGACGTAAAGTAATCGAGAACCGACAGGCCTTCCTTGAAGTTGGCGATAATCGGCTGTTCGA
>CALCDN010000248.1 GCA_937900755.1 uncultured Acetobacter sp.
GTTTCAGGCGGCTCTTCATGCGTGGCGGGTTCCCGTGGCGATGACAGAAATCTGGTGTCCGATGGGGCCACCGCCAGCAAGAGTGCGCCGCCTGTGGCTGAAAAAACGTGTTGCGTCCGCAAGTGTATCCACCCCTAGGGCGGCCGCGTGTCTGAGCCCCGCGCGCTGAAGGCGGAACACACACCACCCCGCCAGGTCAAACTGGTAGTGGCCAGCGCGCTTGCCAGGGGCAAAAAAACGGGCCGCCTGCCTGTCGGTGCCGGTAATGGCTGTGTGCATGTCCTCGGCGGTTTCGTAGCTTTCCTGCGCAATGCAGGGGCCAACGACCGCGCTCAGGTCCTCCCGCGCAGCACCAAGGGCCAGCATGGCTTCTATTGTAGCTTCCAGTACACCGCTTAACGCGCCGCGCCAGCCTGCATGGGCTGCGCCAACAATGGTGCCCTGCGCCGTGCTGAACAGCACCGGGGCGCAATCGGCCGTAATCACGCCAATGGCCAGATCGGGGTTGCTGGTGACCAGCGCATCCGCCGCGGCTCCGCTACCCGCGGGCCAGGGAGAGGTAGCGGTTATAACGGTTGGTCCATGCACCTGAGTGACCCCCAGCAGGCAGTCTGCCTGCACGCCCATGTGGCTGGCAACGCGGGCACGGTTCTGGGCCAGATTTTCCGCTGTATCCCCTGAACGGGTGGAGCAGTTCAGGCTTGCGTACGGGCCGGTGGACACCCCTCCCTCACGGGTAAAAAAGCCATGTCGCGCCCGTTCCAGCAATGGACTGCTCAGGGGAGCAAGGCCAGGGAGTGCGGGAGGTGGGCATGTCATGCAACCGGACCTTTCGTAAAGCCGGGGGGGGCTGGCAGGTTGGGCGAGGCCAATGCCATGACCTTGAACAGATGCCCCATTTTGTCTGGCGCGACCAGCCGGTTTGCCGCCGAGCGCAGCATGGCTGCATCCTGCGCGCTGGCAAGGCCTGCGAGTTGCTCGGTCCGTTCCATAAGCCCCAGATGCTGCAGGAAGTCCCCCTGGTTTTCGGTGCCATAGGTTGCCACTTCCGCCTTGCGGGCTATGGCAAGCAGGGCGGTAAAGTCCACGTGGGTGGTCAGGTCGGCCTCGCCCTCCTCCGCCTGGAGCGGGTGGG
>CALCDN010000249.1 GCA_937900755.1 uncultured Acetobacter sp.
CACACTACCCACCCCCCCTGCGGCCCCCGTAACCAGAACAGGGCCAGGGCCGGGCTCCACGCCCTCGCGCACCAGCGCGTGTATGCACAGCATGGCCGTAAACCCCGCCGTACCCAGGGCCATGGCCTGCTGGCCGCTCAAACCCTGTGGCAGGGGCAAAAGCCATGCTCCGGGCACGCAGGCTTTTTGCGCAAGGCCACCCCAGTGTTTTTCGCCCACACCCCAGCCGTTCAGCATGACCTCCTGCCCCACGGCAAAGTCGGGGCTGGAGGAGTGCTCGACCACACCGGCAAAATCAATTCCCGGCACCATGGGCCATGCCCGCACCACGGGGCCACGCCCGGTAATGGCCAGGGCATCCTTGTAATTCAGGCCCGACCAGTGAACACGGACCCTCACCTCCCCTTGCGGCAAGGCGCTTTCGGGCAAATTGCGGACTGTGGCCTTCTGGCCCGCCTGTTCAAGATAGAGCGCATCAAACATCAGTTTTTATCCGGCAGGGCCAACAGAATACTCAGGGTGTGCCACCATTGGGGCGGCGCAAACACGTTTAGTCCCTTACCAACGCCCGCAAAGCCCTTCTGTTCCAACCTGACAGTTTTTTGAAGTTTCCCCATTTTTATGCGTGACATAAAAAATACAATGGGAATCCTGCTGGTCAGCAGCGCGGTTCTTGTCCATACTGTGGCATCCTAACAGTATACCGGACTTTCTCTTGCTCCTGTTCATAATGGGTCTGCTGACCCTTGTTCTGCTTATCGCAATCAGTATCCTGATCGCGCTTTCCGAAATCTCCTTTGCCGCAGCACGAGAAGTCAGGCTCCGCAGCCGCGCAGAAGCAGGAGACCCCCGCGCCCAGGCTTTTCTGGCGCTCCGCCGCAACAGCGGGCAGGTTATAACCGTTATCCAGATCTGCCTGAATGGCGTGGGTATCATGGGCGGTATTGTCAGCTCCGAAATGCTGTCCCCCCCTCTGGCTGAATTTTTCATACAGTGGAAACTGTCCGACTGGTGGGCGCAAAATCTGGCCTCCACCCTGAGCTTTATTTTTGTAACCGGTATGTTCGTCCTGTTCGCGGACCTGCTGCCCAAGCGCGTGGCCATGAGCAACCCGGACAAGGTCGCCCTGGCCGTAGGCTGGTTCCCACGGCTGGCCCTGCGTATTCTCTACCCGGTTGTCTGGATTTTTTCCAAAATTTCCGATGTGGTGCTCAAGGCCCTTAAAATTCCCGCGGCCTCCGCGGTGGAGCCCGTCACACCTGAAGACCTGCACGCCATTCTGGCCGCTGGCACCGCCTCTGGCGCCCTGCTTCAGCAGGAACACCAGATGATCGAGAACGTGCTGGGACTACAGGACCGCTCGGTTACATCCGCCATGACCCCACGCGACGAAATTATTTTTCTCGATATTCAGGACACCCCCGAACATAACCATGAAAAAGTGCGCATGGAGCCCTATTCGCGCTACCCGCTGTGCAATGGCGGGCTGGACAAGGTTATTGGCTCCATTCGTGCCGAAGACGTTCTGGCCTCGGTCGTGGACCCGTCCATTGCCCCATCCGGCAGACCGCACTCCAACCCCATTGCCCGCATGCGGCGCGACGTGCCCTCCGTGCCCGAAACGCTGAACCTGTGGGACACACTGGCCCAGTTTGATACATCGGGCGTGGGCTTTGCGCTGGTGGTCAACGAATATGGGCTGGTTGTGGGGCTGATTACCTTCAAGGACATCATGGGGGTGCTCATGGACGGGCTGGCCAGCCCGTTTGAGGAACAGGCCATTGTCCAGCGTGACGCCAACTCCTGGCTGGTGGATGGCGCGGCCCCCATTGGAGAAGTCATGCGTGAGCTGGATATTGCGCACCTGCCCGACTATGAACAGTTTGATACGATCAGCGGCTTTATCATGCACCGTCTGCGCCGCATGGCGCGCAAGACCGACAGGGTGGATGCCTCGGGCTTCCGCTTTGAAGTGGTGGACGTGGAAGGTTTCCGCATCAACCAGTTGCTGGTTACGCGCCTGACCGCCACGGTATAAGACCTGACGTAGAAAAAAGGGGACAAGGCTCCTGTAACCAGCAGGCCTTGTCCCCTTTTTTCTATTCTTTCTCTCTCAACTCAAACAACGGCCATCCCTCACGCCCCCCACTTTCCTGGAGGGGGTGAGGCAAAGCCTGCTGCACGTTCCATTGTGTTTTGTCCGTTCGTGCTCGAACAGGCTGTGCCCCCAATAGAGACAACCCGCGCAGGGTCCGACTGGGGTTGGGCGGGCAATAAATAGACACGTCCCGCATGCTCGCGTGCCTCTGCCGCACACAGGCACGCACTACCCTGGCGGTAGAGGAAAAATATCCAGTCCATGCACCCATTTATGGCGGCCTGACCACCACGGAATGGAAGGCTTGAAAGTCATACCGATGCTCATCCAGTGCGAACGGCCTAACCCGCCTAACCCCCCGCCTGCGGGTATGCCTGCCCCGCTAAATCAATCCAGACGTTAACACCCATGCTGCCACACCCACACGGATACGCACGGATAACGCGCACCTACGGGACACGCTTCTTACAGCACCCCTGGAAGCCGTGCATAAAAAAAGGGCCATTCTTGCGAATGGCCCTTTTCCATACTGAAGTCCTGACCGAAGCCAGAGGCAGAAGCTTTAGAACGCAGCCTGCACACGAGCAGCGAAGGAGTTACCATCACGGCCAACAGCATTATATGTCGTGCTGCTATTCTGAGAAACAATGAAGTGGTTGAAGTCAAGCATGAAGCGGAAGTGGCGATTGGGATACCAGTTCACACCACCAGACCACACGATCTGACGACCACCATTCACACCGGCCGCAACGTCGCTAAAGTCTGTTACGCTATACCGGCCCGTAACTTCAAGCGCACCCCAGTAACCGCGTGAGGGATCAAATTCGTGTTCAACACCCGGAGCACCGAATGCACCTTCTTTGATGTTATATTCACGGCCCTTACCAAACAGGGTGTAGTTGGCAGAACCATAATAACCCTGAAGGTGAACAGTTTTATACTGCGATTCACCAGCTGGAACACCATTTGTGTTATTGCCGCGGTTTACGCCAATATTATAATATTCGCCCTTAAGAACCATTTTTTTCCAACGGAACCCAAGTTCCGGCCCTGCGGACCAGATGGAAGAAGCATTGCCAATAGTCGCACTAATCAGGTTGGTGCTTGTCAGGTTAACTTCTGGCGATTGCCCTGGCTTATACATACGTGCACAATTGGTCGTATTTGCCGTGGTGCTGCACATTTCAGCAACCTTAAAGGCACTGATAGCTGAAATCCCAACATGCACATCAATGTCTTTTGACATATAGGGACGACCGGCAACACGGAATGTCGCACCTGTCTGGCTGTTTACGTTAGAACCATAGCTCGACGCTGCCGTGCTGTTACCTTTACGATCGCCGTAGGTCTGCCCCGTAAAGTAAGACGCAATCCACCAGCGTTTTTCGTAATGCAGACCACCGAAGCTGAAGCGAGCATCCCCTGCCGCAATCTTACGCACGGCATCGGTAATGGCGGGACGTTCCATCATTTCGAAGTCGTTCGAGCTTTCGGAATCTTCTTCCGTCACGCGCGGCTGGAAGTAACCAACCGTCAGGATGGTGTTGCGCAGCCCGGTGTAGTTCAGGTTGGCTTCATACAGCCCCTGATCCGTGGTGTCACCATCAGGCCCACCGGCACCAAGATCAGGTGTTACGTTCGCAACCCAGTCTTTGTAACGGAAGGTGAAAGGAATACGGATACGACGGGCGTTTTCAGTGAAACCAGAAAACTCACCACTGGTATTCCCACTGCGATGACCGCCACCAAGGAAGCCACCAAAGTCTTCATGGAAGGACAGGCCGACGGAGAAGCCGTAAGCGCCATCTTCAGAGGAAACCGTAAAGCGACCCTTGGGGAAGCCGACGATCATGCCGCCAACGCGGACTTCTTCGTCCTGTGCCGTGGCAGCCTTGAAGTCTTTCCAGGACATGGTGTCACCACGGTCAGACGGGGGAGTGCCCACGCCGGACAGGGGTGCAATTTTTTTCATGGGTTCCTGCTCGCCGAACTGCACGTTCGGGTCGTAGTTCCCATCGGCAACATGCATGGCGTTACGGCCGTGACCAGCCGCCTGGCCCATGTGGCCTTTTGTGGGGGCATCGCTTTTAGCCAGCTGATGCTTGAGGGTGACGATCTGCTGCTGCATGTCCCGACGCATCTGGGACATTTCGGCACGCAGCAGGCGAATCTCGGAATCCTCAGTGGAAGCCGCCTCGGCCACAGGAGCGATTCCAGCCAACATGAAAGACGTTAGAGCAACAGAAGAAAAAAGCGAATTACAGCGCATTGTGGCCATTCCATGATAAGAACGATGAGCCAGTGAATAACCCGCCATAACTTTTTTGTGCGTGATGCTTCGGTGATGGTTTCGTTACGAATTTATTAAAAAAAGCGACCCGTTGCCGGGCCGCTTTCCAATAAGCTCAAATACGCAGTGAAATTTATGAAACGCTGATTATTTGCCGTTTTTCCAGGCAGACATAATGCTGTCCTTAACGGCTTTGGGCAGCGGGACGTAGTCCAGCTTGGTGGCAACGCCATCACCGTTATTGAAGCTCCAGCTAAAGAACTTCTGCACGGCCTGGTCGCGGTCGGGGTTACGGGCGGGAACAGGAACCAGCACGTAGGTTGCGGACATGATCGGCCAGGCTTCCTTGCCGTCCGTGTCCAGCAGGTTCACTGCGAAGTGGGAAGCATGGCCCCAGTCAGCAGCCTGTGCGGCGTGGGAAAAGCTGTTCATGCCGGCAACAACGCTTGCGCCAGCGTGGTTGCGCAGGCGAACCGTGGTCAGGTGGTTGCGGCTTGCATACGCATATTCCACGTAACCAATGCCACCTTCGGTGTTCTGCACGGTTGCAGCAACGCCGTCATTCCCACGGGCACCCAGGCCACCGGGCCAGCTGATGGATGTGCTCGCACCGTAGTTTTCCTTCCAGGAGGAGGAAGAACCGGCAAGGTAGGACGTGAACACGAAGGTCGTGCCCGAACCATCCGCACGGTGAACAGGTGCGATGGCAACTTCTGGCAGTTTAACGCCCGGGTTCAGAGCGACAATCTTGGGGTCGTTCCAAGAGGTGATGGTACCTGCGTAAATTTCAGCCAGCACATCACCGCTCAGGGTGATCGTGTCGGGCTTGATCCCGCCGGGGATGTTCACAACCGGAACAATGCCACCCATGACCGTGGGGAACTGGAACAGATGGTTGGTTTCCAGCTTCTGTGCGTCCATGGGCGCATCAGACGCACCAAAATCGACCGTACCAGCCACGATCTGGTTCTGGCCTGCGCTGGAGCCAACGCTCTGGTAGTTGACGGTCACACCAGTGGCGGACTTTGCAACTGCACCCCAACCTTCATAAATCGGAGCGGCAAAGCTGGAACCTGCACCGGTCACGCTCTCGGCCCGAGATGCTGCTGGAAGTGCCGTAAGGAAGGTGGTCATGACGGCCAGACACATTCCAGACCTGACTGAAAAACGCATGTTGGTTTTTTCCCTGAGCCAATTGCAAAAGCTTAACGGCAACAAAAATGTGCCGTGCTGTTCCGGGTTAAAGTAAGTCAGAGCAAAATGGTATTATGCTTTCAGGACAATTGGATGAAGGTTTTATGACACCCCACCCTCACCCGAGCAGGGGCAGCCATATCCGGCAGGTCGTGCCTTCGCCCACAGTACTTTCCACGGCAAAGCGGCCATCGTGGCGGGCCAGAATCTGCTGCACAATGGCCAGCCCCAGCCCGCTGCCCTGCACGCTGGCCGCTGTCTTGGCCACACGGTAAAACCGCTCGGTCAGACGGTTGAGGTGCCGCGCGGGAATACCCGGCCCGGTATCCGTAACGCTCAGCACCAGGCCGGGTTCTGTGGGCCAGCCTGCATTTTTGCCCGCGCGCGCGCAGGCAACCATAATACCCAACGGCTCGTCATTGCGCTTGCCACGGTCAAACAGACCATATTTGAGGGCATTTTCCACAAGGTTCATCAAAACCTGCAAAAGCTGGGCTTCATCCCCCTGCACGCACAGTTCCTGCACATCTTCCGCCTGCACCTGAAAACGGACGGGCTTGCCCGCGATCAGCCCCGATGCCTCGTCCGACAGGCGCTTGAGCAGTTCGGCAATGCCTATTGTCTCTTTTGGCCTGTGGTGCTCCTGCATCTGCACGCGCGAGAGGTAGAGCAATCCGTCCAGCAAGCGCTGCATGCGCTTGGCCTGCTCGGACATGATCCCCAAAAACTCTTTCTGAATAACAGGATCATCCGCCGCCGGGCCTTGCAGGGTTTCTATGAACCCCAGCAAGGAGGCCAGTGGCGTGCGCAATTCATGGCTGGCGAAGGCGACAAAATCCGTATGTTGCCGCTCGGCCAGAACGGCCTCGGTTTCATCATGCAACGCCACAAAAACCAGGGTTGTCCTGGACGAAAACGCCCCCCCTCCCTTGCGGTAACCTTCGGAGAGAAACACATCGGGCACGGTTCTTTTCTGCAACCATGCGCGCACGACACGGTAATGGGGAATATCCAGCACAATCAGCGCTTCGGCTGGCTGCTGGTCCTCTTTTTTTTGCGCGAAAAGCCTGTCCACACAGCTTTGAAAAGCCGGGTGGCGGATAATGCTGCCAATGCTGTTTGTAAACTGCCTTTTGGCCTCGGGCGAAATAACACACGGCAGGCGCGTGTCATTCAGCACCAGTGTTGCGGCGGGCAGGCAGGCCATGACCTCGTCCAGCGTAACCGGGGATGCACCCTCCCGCCCCGCATGATTTTTCTGCCTTTCGGAGTCGTCGGGCATCGGTTCGAAGCGGTCCGAGCGCGCGAAAAACAGCGGCACCGCCGCCAATGCGCCGCCCCCTGCCATACCGCAGAGTGCCGCCAGCCAAGCATGCATGATCAGCCGCCCCTTTCCGCGGTGTGTCGCTCAGTCCTGATCCTGCACTTTATCCAGTGCATAACCCCGCGCCCGCACGGTGCGGATCAGATCCGCGCCACCCCCTTCATTAAGGGTTTGCCGCAGGCGGCGGATATGCACATCCACCGTGCGCAACTCCACAAAGGAACTGCGCTCCCATGCGTGTTTCAACAATTCCTCGCGCGAGAAAACCTGAGCGGGATGCAGCATGAGGAACTCCAGAAGCCGGTATTCCGTTGGCCCCAGGGACAACAGGCGACCATCGCGCTCAACCTTGTGGCTGACCCGGTCCATGACCAGCGTGTCAAACCGCAGGGTTTTATCCGCCGGAGGCGCACGCCGCAAAATGGCCTTGATCCGGGCAAACAGCGCATCCATGCTGAAGGGCTTGACCAGATAGTCATCCGCCCCTGTATCCAGCCCCCGGATGGCGTCTGCTTCCTCCCCCCGCGCACTGAACATGATAATGGGCAGCGCCGCTGTCCTGGCCTGCTCACGCAGACGGCGGCAGACCTCAAGCCCGGAAATGCCAGGCAGCATCCAGTCCAGCAGAATCAGGTCTGGCCGACGCTGCCGGACATAGTCCAGGGCAGCCTCTCCGTCCGCCGCATGGCGCACCATGTAACCCTGTTTTTCCAGATTGTAGCAAACAAGCCGGGCGAGTGCCGGATCGTCCTCAACAACCAGAAGATCTGCCTTGTGCATACCAGAATGCCTTTTAAAAACCTGCTGACAGGATATGACGCGGGGATGACAAAAAACAACTGCCTGTCTGCCTAAAACCCTGCGCAAACAGCATTATGCCGCATGGGGCATACATAAAAACCGCCGCTCACACGGCAAAAACCGCTTTATGAATGTTTTATGACCCGCAGGTCAAAACAACCGGACAGCAATAAAAAAAGCCCCGGCACGGGGCCGGGGCTTGCAAGGCTACGTCATATAACTGTCATCTATCAGTCTTCAAACGGGTCACGCACCAGGATGGTGTCGTCGCGGTCCGGGCTGGTGGAGAGCAGGGTTACAGGTGCTCCCACCAGTTCTTCCACACGGCGCACATACTTGATGGCCTGCGCTGGCAGGTCGGCCCAGCGGCGCGCACCCTGCGTGGTTTCCTTCCAGCCCTCGACCGTTTCATACACCGGGCGGACACGCTGCTGTGCGGCCGAACCAGAGGGAAAACGCTCGATCTTCTGGCCGTCCAGTTCGTAACCAACGCAGATGTTGATCTCGTCCAGGCCGTCGAGCACGTCCAGCTTGGTCAGGGCCAGCCCGTTAACACCACCAACCCGCACGGCGTGGCGGACCAGAACAGCGTCAAACCAGCCACAACGACGCGGACGCCCCGTAACCGTGCCGAACTCATGCCCCCGCTCGCCAAGGCGGCGGCCAATGCCGTCATGCAGTTCGGTCGGGAAAGGCCCTTCCCCCACGCGGGTGCAGTAGGCCTTGGCAATACCCAGCACAAACCCCGCGGCGGACGGCCCCATGCCAGACCCCGTTCCCGCGTTGGCGGCAACCGTGTTGGAACTGGTGACAAACGGATAGGTGCCGTGGTCCACGTCCAGCATGACGGCCTGCGCACCCTCGAACAGAATACGGCGGCCATTACGGCGGGCATCGTCCAGAATATCCCACGTTGCAGCCATAAACGGCAGCACTTTTGGGGCTACGTCGGTCAGGAAGGCGAGCAGTTCTTCCTTGGAAAATGTTGGCGCGCCAAGGCCCGCCAGCAGCGTGTTGTGGTGCAAAAGCAGCTCATCAAGCTTCCAGTCCAGCGTTTCAGGCTCGGCCAGATCGCACAGGCGGATGGCGCGGCGGGCAACCTTGTCCTCGTAGGCAGGGCCAATGCCACGGCCCGTGGTGCCAATCTTGCGCTCGCCGCGGGCGGCCTCACGCGCACGGTCAAGCGCGCCATGCACGGGCAGGATAAGGGGCACGTTTTCCGCAATTTTCAGGGTTTCGGGCGTAACCTTGAGCCCCTGTTCGCCAATGCGGGCAATTTCGGCCAGCAGGGCCTGCGGGTCCACCACAACGCCGTTGCCGATAATGCCCAGCTTGCCGCTGACAACACCTGATGGCAGGAGCGACAGCTTGTAAACCTGATTGCCAACCACCAGCGTATGGCCCGCATTGTGACCGCCCTGAAAACGCACCACCACGTCGGCCCGGCTGGCTAGCCAGTCAACAATTTTGCCTTTGCCTTCATCGCCCCACTGGGCGCCGATCACGGTTACGTTGGACATAGACGGTCTGCTCCTGAAAAAAACTGCCTGCTGGTCAAAAAAGAAACATCACACCCAAGGGCCCAGCCCTCAGGCCAGGTCCACTCGCCGGGTGCCTGAAAGAACGCTGCCACACCCCAGGTGCCGCGCCTCGGCCTCGGCCTGTGCGCCCAAGGCAAAACCACGCACGGTGGCGTAGCCCTGTGTGCGCAGGCCTGCGGCCAGTTGCTGGCTGGCATCCGCCGCCAGATACACGCGCGCGCGCGCCGGTGCGGGGGGGATCATGCGGAACAGCACATCTGGCCGCAGGGTCAACCCGCAGGCGGGTTCGTTATCATTGCAGATATAACGCCCACCACGCCCCAGCTCCTCCGAGCGGCCAACGGCAAACAGCGTGACACACACACCGGTATGGTATTTCCAGCCCCGGAACTCCACCGGGTCCACGGTCATGCGCAGGCTCGGGCAGATCTCACGCACGGCGGCAACCGTATCAATCAGCCGGTCCAGCACAACACGGGCCTTGGGGGGCAGGGTCAGTTCCGCCAGTTGCGCCACCGTGTGCTCGGCCGCTCCCGTGGAGTCCAGCAAGGCGATAAGCGTTGCGGCCAACGCGCCGCCATGCTGGGCCACGGCAGCGGCGTCCTTGCGGTCCAGTGCGCGCATAAGGGCGGGGCGCTGGGCCACGGGCACGCCTGCCTCTTCCAGCAGGGCGGGGATAAAGGGCGGCATGGTCAGGTCGAAGGAGACATCCCGAACACCAAGGCGCATCAGGGCCTCGGCCCCGATGGACATGACCTCTGCGTCCGCCTCGGGGGAATCCGGGCCGATCAGTTCAATGCCGGTCTGCATGATCTGTCGGCTGCTTTCCTCCGCCGCCACGGGGGCCACCACGACACATGGCCCCGCGTAGGACACACGGAGCGGGCGCGGCAGCCCGCCAACACGAGTCGCGGCCATGCGGGCGATCTGGGGTGTAATGTCGGGGCGCAGCACCATCATGCGCCGTGTATCGGGGTCCATGACCCTGAAGCACTGTTCCGCCAGAGCCACCCCCGCACCGGCAAGGTAGGTCTCCTCAAATTCCATAAGAGGCGGGCGGACGCTGTCGTAGCCGTGGGAGGCAAACACATCCATAAGGGTTGCCACGCCCCGCGCTTCCGTTCGGGCATCGGGGGTCAGCAGATCTACAAAGCCAGCAGGCAGCAGGGCCGGGCTAAAGGGCGGGTCGTCCGTCATGCCTCGGGCTATAGCACTCCCCGCTCCGCCCGTCATGCCCGCGGGGGTGTTCTTTTGCGCCTTTGCCACACAAAACGGGCCGATGGGTCAGCCTTCAGCCACACCGGGCAGTGTTTCCCACCCTGTTCCTATGAAGGTCAGCACCCGCCGTCCCACGCCATCGGCGCGCAGCACAACCAGATTCTGGTCCTCGAACCAGGCCAGCAGGCGGCGTGCCCGCCCCTTGGAGGCCGTGCCATACACCCTGGCGATCTGGGCATCCGACGGGCATGGCGTGCGCTCGATGGCCGCACGGGCCAGGAACAGAAAGACAGCCTGCAAATCCTCTGGCAGGGCCGATGCGCGGGTTTCGGCCTCCTGCCATTGTGTGGAGGTGGACATATCCTCACTCACGCCGCTGCGGGCCGTGGCCAGCGCGCGGTTGAAGCGCCGCAGGTCCAGCGCATTGCGCCCCAGCCCGGCAATGCGGCACCGCACCAGAAAGTCCTGGTACAGAACAGGCACGGGCCTGAAGGACGAATCCTCGTCCTCCATCATGTCCCGCAAGATGGCGGTCATGCGGGCTTCGCGCTCACCTTGCGTTTCGGCAACGTCCTCCGCGCCCTCCTGTTCGGCCTGCACGCTGGCCTGTGCCTCGCCGTGGGCCGCAAGCTGGCTCAGCAGGTCAGGCGCCGATGGGGCGGGGGCCTTGCGCGTGCGCGTGGGCAGCTCCTGCACGGGCACGGGGGCCAGAATAAGCTCATGCACAGGGGCGGGCGGCGGCTCAAAGGGAGCAAGCACTGGCCCCGCCGAGCGGCTTTCGGTTTCCACCACGCCAATACGGACCGAGAGCGGCCTGCGGCTGAGGGCTGGCCCAAGGGCCACAAACGTGCCGCGTGCAAGGTCGCGGAAGGCTTCGGCCTGCCTGCGTTCCATGCCCAAAAGGTCGGCGGCACGCGCCATATCAATATCAAGGAACGTCCGGCCCATCAGAAAATTAGAGGCTTCCGCCGCCACGTTCTTGGCCAGCTTGGCAAGGCGCTGCGTGGCGATAATGCCAGCAAGGCCACGCTTGCGCCCACGGCACATCAGGTTGGTCATGGCGCCAAGGGAGGCCCGGCGCGCCTCGTCCGAGACCTCGCCAGCGGCTGCGGGCGCAAAAAGCTGGGCTTCGTCCACAACCACCAGAACGGGGTACCAGTGCTGGCGCGGCACCTCGAACATACCGCCCAGAAAAGCCGCGGCCCAGCGCATCTGCTGGTCCGCGTCCAGCCCCTCCAGGTTCAGTACGACGGAGGCACGGTGCATGCGCATGCGCTCGCCCGCCGCATGCAGGGCCATTTCCGAATGATCGGCCCCGTCTATGACCAGGTGCCCGAACTTTTCGGCCAGGCTGACAAAATCCCCCTCGGGGTCAATAATGGCCTGCTGTACCATCCGCGCGGACTGCTCCAGCAGACGCCGCAGAAGGTGCGACTTGCCCGAGCCGGAATTGCCCTGCACCAGAAGCCGCGTGGCCAAGAGTTCGCCAAGGTCCATCTGTGCCGGACCACCCCCCGGCACCTCCCCCATTGTAATCATGCTGTTCATGGTTGGAGGGGATACCGCCTTGCCCCACCCTTGCGCAACCATGCCTCCATCCCCTTTGCGGCAGCCCGGCCCGTGGCAAGGCAGGCATGGAGCAGGTAGCCCCCCGTCGGGGCCTCCCAGTCCAGCATTTCCCCCGCTACAAACACGCCGGGGAGTGCTTTGAGCATGAAGGACTCGTCACACGCGGCACAAGTGACCCCTCCGGCCGTGGAAATGGCGCGGGCCAGCGGCGCGGCCGCGTGAAAGGTCAATGGCACCGCTTTAATCAGGGCTGCCAGCGCGCGCGGGTCCGTGGGGGTTACCCCTACCTCGCGCAGGAGCCCCACGGCTGCGGGCGGGAGCCGGAGCGCCTTGCGCAGGCGGTTGCTCAGGCTCTCCCGCGCGCGGGTGGCGCGCAGCTTTTCCAACAGGTCCTGCCCGCTCAGGTCGGGACGCAGGTCACACAGCACCGTGGCATGGCCCTGCTCCGTTATGGCCTGCCGCACAGCGCGGGAGAGGGCATAAAGCGCACCCCCTTCCACCCCTGTGCGGGTCAGCACAATTTCTCCCCGCACACGCTTTTCGCCAAATGTCAGGGCAACCGGCTTGAGGGGCGTTCCCGCAAAACGCTCGGCAAAAAAAGCCGCCCAGGGGGTGCAAAACCCACAATTGGCGGGCTCCAGCCGCGCCACCTCCACCCCATGCTGTTGCAAAAGCGGCACCCAGCTACCAGAACTGCCCAGCCGGGGCCAGCTTGCCCCACCAAGAGCCAGCAGAACGGCATCGGCTTCCACTTCGACCTGATGCCGCACAAGCTCCCCCGGCGGTTGCATGTTGAAAAGAAGCTGGCCATGCGCCCCCCAGCCCAGCCACTCCGCACGGGTCTGGAACGTGACACCCGCGGCGTTCAGGCGCGCAAGCCATGCCCGCAACAGAGGTGACGCCTTCATCCCCATGGGAAAAACCCTGCCCGAAGAGCCAACAAAACTCTCCTGCCCCAGCCCCGCCATCCAGTCCCGGATGTGGGGCATGGTCCATGCGTCCAGCGCGGGTTGCAGCCATGGGCTGGCGGGACCATACCGCTCCAGCACCGCCGCGTGCTCTTCGGAGTGCGCGATGTTCAGCCCGCCGCGCCCCGCCATGAGCAGCTTGCGGCCAAGGCTTGGCATACGCTCCATAACCCGCACGCCGCACCCTGCCCCGGCCAGATACTCCGCCGCGGCCAGCCCGGCCGGGCCACCACCCACAACAACAATACGCGGTTTATCGGTCATGGGTGGAGGCCGCCATGTATCATGCGGGCTTCTGGCCCGCCGCGCGCACCGCCTGCGCCAGAGCGCCGATCTGCTCAAGCACGCGCGGCAGGGTCTGGGGCGTGGCACGCCCCTGCGCGTCCAGTGTTTCCGCCAGTGTAGCCAGCAGGGCGGAGGCCACCACCGCGCCATCGGCTATGCTGGAGGCCTGCGCGGCCTGCTCGGGCGTGCGCACGCCAAACCCGATGGCTATGGGCAGGTTGGTCGCTGCCCGCACGCGGGGGATGGCGCTTGCAAGG
This sequence comes from uncultured Acetobacter sp., assembly GCA_937900755.1. Classification (GTDB taxonomy): domain Bacteria; phylum Pseudomonadota; class Alphaproteobacteria; order Acetobacterales; family Acetobacteraceae; genus Acetobacter. The sequence goes on from CALCDN010000249.1 coordinate 13,546, forward strand.
TCATGCGCGCTGGCCGAACGGGTGCCCGTAATACCCACGATGCTGACATAATAGACAAAGCCCGATGCATGCGCGAGCACGTATTCCAGCCGCGCATCGGGCGTGGTGGGGGCCACCAGCCGGATAATGTCCAGCCCCGCCGCCTGTGCAGGAGCGGCAATGACCGAGCCCTCCTCTGGCGGCAGGTCGACCAGAATAAGCCCGTCCACCCCGGCGGCGGCGGCATCGTTGCAGAAGCGCTCATACCCGTAGGATTCCACGGGGTTGACGTAGCCCATCAGAATAACCGGGGTTGCGTCATCCTCCTTGCGGAATTCGGCCACCATATCCAGCACGCCCACCAAGGTGGCGCCCGCCTTGAGGCCGCGCAGGGCGGCGGCCTGAATAACCGGCCCATCGGCCGACGGGTCGGAAAAAGGCATGCCAACCTCGATCAGGTCGGCACCGGCCGCAGGCATGGCCCGGAGCAGCTCAAGCGATGTGGCCCGGTCAGGGTCATATGCTTCGAGGTAGGGGATGAGCGCGCCACGACCTTCGGCAGCAAGGGTTTTAAAACGGGCGGCAATACGGCTCACAGCGTAACTCCCAGATGCTCGGCAACAGTAAAGATGTCCTTGTCCCCCCGGCCGGACAGGTTGACCACCAGCAGCGTGTCCTTGGGCAGGGTGGGGGCGAGTTTGGCGGCGTACGCCACGGCATGCGCCGATTCGAGGGCGGGAATGATCCCTTCCAGCTTTGTGCAGAGCTGGAAGGCGTCCAGCGCCTCCGTATCGGTCGCACCCACGTATTCCGCGCGCCCAATATCGTTCAGCCACGAATGTTCGGGCCCAACGCCGGGGTAGTCCAGCCCGGCACTGATGGAGTGGGCCTCGTCAATCTGCCCGTCCGCGTTCTGCAGCAGATAGGTGCGGTTGCCGTGCAGCACACCGGGGCGACCACGCTCGATGGAGGCCGCCGTTTTGCCGCTGTCCAGCCCGTGGCCTGCCGCTTCCACGCCAATCAGGCGGACAGACGCATCGTCAAGGAACGGGTAAAAAATACCCATGGCGTTGGAGCCGCCACCAATGGCTGCGACCACCACATCGGGCAGGCGGCCTTCGGCGGCGCGCATCTGCTCCTTGGTTTCCTCCCCGATCACGCTCTGGAAGTCGCGCACCATGGCGGGGTAGGGGTGCGGGCCAGCCACGGTGCCGATCAGCATGTAGGTGTCGGCCACATTGGCCACCCAGTCACGCATGGCTTCATTCATGGCGTCCTTGAGCGTGCCTGCCCCGGCGGTTACGGGCACAACCTCCGCCCCCAGCAGGCGCATGCGGAACACGTTGGGCTTTTGCCGCTCCACATCGGTGGCGCCCATGTAGATTACGCATTTCATGCCAAACAGGGCGCATACGGTGGCGGTGGCCACACCGTGCTGGCCTGCGCCGGTTTCGGCCACGATGCGGGTGCGCCCCATGCGGCGGGCCAGCAGAATCTGCCCCATGACATTGTTGAGCTTGTGCGACCCCGTATGGTTCAGCTCCTCACGTTTGAGGTAGATTTTAGCCCCCCCGAACGCTTCGGTCATGCGGCGGGCAAACCACAGCGGGCTGGGCCGACCGATATAGTCGGTCTGGTAATAGACCAGTTCCCTATGAAACGCGGGGTCGGCCTTTGCGGCCTCGTACGCCTCGTTCAGTTCCAGGATAAGCGGCATGAGCGTTTCGGCTACAAAGCGGCCACCGTAGCGGCCACCAAAATGGCCATGCTCATCAGGCTGCTGCCTGAAGGAATTGCTCTGTGCCGCCGCGGCGCCGTGTTCGATCGGGTTCGCCATTATTCGTCCTGCCGCTCCTTAAATAGCCCCATGGCGCGCCCTGACGGGTGCCATCTGTTTTTATCTTTTCAACTGGCAAAATGGCTTACCAGATGTGCCACCGCATTGCACGGTCCCGTGCAGTCATCTTGCCAGAAACAGCACAAAGGCGTCATAGTTAGGCCACGCGCACGCTCCGGGGCACCCCCGCCAGGACCGGCGGCCATGCGCTACGCCTGCAAGGCAAAAACTGGGAGAATCGCATGTTTCTGGCCCACAGGCCCGGTATGCCTGCTCGCGCCGTTGAAACGGAAGACGATGCCAAAAACGCAGTCTGGCTGGATCTTCTCAACCCCACCCCCCAGGAGCTGGAACTGGCGGCAAAGCTCTGTGGTCAGCCCATTCCCACACTGGATGACCTGAGCGGGATCGAAAGTTCATCACGCATTAGCGTGCGCAATGGCGCGGCCTTTCTGTCCTCCCCCCTGCTTCGCAAGAGTGGTTCGGATTTTCAAACCATGCCGGTGGGTTTTATCCTGACCGAGCAGCGGCTCTTCACCATCCGCTTCCAGTCCTATCTGGCGTTCGAAACCGTGGCCCAGCTTGTGGCGGACTGCGTGGCCTCCACCATGCCCCCCCCGCACACCACCCCGGACCACCAGAG
>CALCDN010000250.1 GCA_937900755.1 uncultured Acetobacter sp.
GAGATCGCTCAGTGTCTCGTGGGCTCGGAGATGTGTATAAGAGACAGGTTTTCTGGCCGGTGTGGGCGTGCAGGTCAGCATGAGCATGCTGTACGACATGGTGGGGCTGGATGCGGGGTCGCATAATACCGTGGCCCAGTTTGTGGGGCTTGTGCGGGCCTGTGCGCACATGCACCTGCTTTCGGTCGGGATTTCCTGCGTGGCCTGCGCGCTCCTGCTGTGTGGCGCGCGTTTTTTGCCTGGTCGCCCCGTGGCGTTGGTGGTGGTGCTGGGGGCTCTGGGGCTGAGCTGGTTTTTGGGGCTGGCGCGGTATGGTGTCACTGTTCTGGGGCCAATGCAGGGGGGCTTGCCGCATTTTCTGGTGCCAGTTGTGTCGTGGCACCAGTTTTTGGCGCTGCTACCGGTTTCCGCCTCCTGCGTGTTCGTCATTATTGCGCAAAGTGCGGCAACCTCCCACGCCTTTGCCTACCGGCAGCATGAAACGGTGGATGCCAATGCCGATATTGTGGGCCTGTGCGCGGCCAACGCGGTGGCGGGGTTGAGTGGCACATTCACGGTCAATGGCAGCCCGACCCAGACCGCCATGGCCGTGCAGGCCGGGGGCACCAGCCAGAAGGCCCAGCTTGTCTTTGCTGGGGTTACGCTGTGCGTGCTGCTGTTTTTTACCGGGCCATTGCAGTATCTGCCCCGCTGTATTCTGGGGTCCGTGGTGTTCTGTGTTGCCGTGGGTATGATAGACACGCAGGCTCTTAAGCATATCCGCCAGGAAAGTCCGGGGGAGTTCCGGCTCGCACTGGTCACAATGGGCACGGTGGTCAGCATCGGGGTGGAGCAGGGTATTTTTATTGCCATCGCCCTCTCCCTGTTTCGGCATGTGCGGCACAGCTACCGGCCCCACACCATGGTGCTCAAGCCAGACCCCGCGACACATGAGCTGGAGGCCGTGCCGGTCCGTGCCGGGGAGCAAACGGAGCCGGGGCTTGTGATCTACCGCTTCTGCGCCGATCTTTTTTACGCAAACTGCTCACGTTTTATGGACGATATTGACCTGCTGCTTTGTAGCGCGCCAACACCGGTGCGCTGTATGGTTATTGATTGCAGCGCCATTACGGATATTGACTATTCCGCCGCCAGTGTTGTGCGCGACGTGCTGTTCCGTTTGCACAGGTGCGGGGTCAGGGTGATTTTTGGCCGTGTCGCCTCTTACGCGCTGGCCGATATGGAGCGGCACCATATTGTTACGGTACTGGGGGAGGGCAATATTTACGCCCAGCTTCACCAGGCCATGGCCAGTGCCCGCGAGACACTGGAACATCCCTCGCCAGGTGTCAGCCCCGATGGCCTGCCCGTAAAAGCCTGAGAACGGTTTTGTTCCAGCAGCAGGCGTGGCTGTGGTGGGCTGAGGGCATTGCGCCCTAGAACTGGCGGACGCTCTGCCAGATCATGTAGGCTGCGACAACAAAGATCAGGCTGGCGAAAACGGTAGTCAATCTGCCAGTGGAGCCCGCCAGCGTGCGGGACGCTCTGGTGCCAAGGCTGCACCCCATGGCGCCACCCAGGATGAACAGCCCGGCCAGCTGCCAGTCCACATAGCCGGAGAGCATGTAGCTGAACGTGGTGCTGAACCCGAACGCCGCCACCGCCACAAGGGACGTGCCAACCGCGTTGAGAATGGGCATGCTGGTTGAGGCCATGAGGCCCGGCACGATCAGAAAACCACCGCCAATGCCAAAAAAGCCGGAAAGCGCACCCGTGCCAAACCCGCAGGCCATGACCTTGGGCGCATTGTGCCTGTTACAGCCCGCGCCAGGGCAGCCCGTATTATGGCGGCCCCTGATCATGATCACGCCCACCCCGATCATGAGAAGGGCGAACAGGAGCAGGAGGTGCCTGCCATCCACCGCCTTGCCAAGGGACGCCCCCAAAAAAGCGCCCCCCACGCCGCAAAGGGCAAAAATGCCCGCACACCGCCATTTTACGGTTTTGTTGCGGGCATGTTGGGCCAGCCCCACCAGTGCGTTGATGGAAACGGACAGGGCGCTGGTGCCTATGGCGACATGCGCATTGGGCACCCCAACCAGGTAGACCATAAGCGGCACGGCCAGAATGGACCCCCCACCTCCGATCAGCCCCAGGGTAAACCCCACCGTTGCGCCAGAGGCAATTTCCAGCGCGATATGCAGGATATGGGGTGTTAACATGGGTTCTCCGTAGTGTGGTCGGTCAAGGCTCGGGGGGGCTTGCAGGCGTCTTACAGGCGGTTGACGGGAATTTTTATGTAGCTGACGCCATTATCTTCGGGTTCGGGCATATGGCCGCCGCGGATGTTGACCTGTACGGAGGGCATAATCAGGTTTGGCAGGCTCAGGCCCGCATCGCGCGTGGTGCGCATGGCCACAAAGGCCTCTTCATCCACGCCGTCATGCACATGAATGTTGTGCTCGCGCTCCGCTCCCACCGTTGTTTCCCACGCGAATGTGTCCCGGTCCGGGGCCTTGTAGTCGTGGCACAGGAACAGGCGCGTCTGTGCGGGCAGGGTGAGCAGGCGGCGGATGGAGCGGTAGAGCATGCGCGCGTCCCCACCGGGAAAGTCCGCCCGCGCGGTGCCATAATCGGGCATGAACAGCGTGTCCCCGATAAAGGCGGCATCCCCAATGACAAAGGCCATGTCCGCGGGTGTGTGGCCAGGCACATGCAGGGCCGTACAGTCCAGGCTGCCCAGCTTGAAGTGCTCGCCATCGCTGAACAGGTGGTCGAACTGCGAACCATCACGCGCGAATTCCGTTCCGGTATTGAAAAGCGTGCCAAAAACGTCCTGTACGCGCACAATATCGGCCCCAATGCCCAACTGCCCGCCAAGCTGCTCCTGCAACCATGGCGCGGCGGAAAGGTGGTCGGCATGGGCGTGTGTTTCCAACTGCCAGACCACGTGCAGGTCCTGCGCGCGCACGTAATCCACTATCTGCTGTGCGGAGGCCGTGTTGGTGCGGCCCGATACGGGGTCGTAGTCCAGAACGCTGTCTATGACCGCGGCCTCCCTTGTGGCTGGGTCATGCACGACATGGCTGGCGGTAAAGGTGGCCGGGTCAAAAAAACTCCGTACCACAGGGCATGCCTGCGGATGACCGAGCATCATCAGAATCTGGGTCGTCGCTGTTGTGATGGCGGTATCCGACATGGGAGACTCCAATTATTTATAACTTACAGTAACATTGTATATTTGATTTCACTAAATATGAAACCATCTTGCGTCAAGATCAGGATTTCGCGTAAAGGAAACTGCCATGAATGATCGCATAGCAGATGCCTGCCCTTTGGTGCCTCTTTCCTCGTCTCTCAAGATCGGGGACGAAGCCCCCGATTTTACGGCCCGGACCACGCAGGGCGACTTCACGCTCAGCAGTCTGCGGGGGCGGTGGGTGATTCTGTTTTCGCATCCGGCGGATTTTACCCCGGTCTGCACCAGCGAATTTATTGCCATGGCGCGGGCGGTCCCCCAGTTCGAGGCCATGGACTGTGCTCTGGTCGGGCTGTCGGTGGACAGTCTGCCTGCCCATCTGGCATGGCTGGAGGCCATACGCGCGCGTTTTGGCGTGACCATCTCCTTCCCCGTGATCGAGGACCCCTCGCTGGCCATTGCCCGCGCCTATGGCATGCTGGACCTGGACGCGCGCAATAGTGCTACGGTACGCGCCGCGTATTTTATTGACCCGCATGGCATTGTGCGGGTGATTACATGGTACCCCGCAACGGTGGGCCGCTCCGTGGCCGAGATGCTCCGCGTGCTCCATGCCCTGCAACGGGTCGAGCGCGGGGATGTGATGACCCCCGAAGGCTGGATACCGGGTGCGGATGTGGTGCTGCCCGCGGGCCAGACGCATGATGAGGTCATGGCCGCAGGGCCAGACTGGTTCATGAACATGAGCCGGGATACGCAGGCATGAGTGTGCTGGGCGTTGATGAAGCCAGGCAGCTTGTGGAACGTATGAAGCTGTTTGCCCAGCCACAGCGCCTGATGATCCTGGATGCGTTGCTTGAGCGTGGCTCCCTTGCCGTTGGGGAGCTGGAAACCTGCACCGGCATAGGCCAGCCAACCCTCAGCCAGCAGTTGGGTGCTTTGCGGCGGGCCGAAATCGTGGTGCCCAGGCGGGAGTCCCGCACAATCCATTACAGCCTTGCCAGCGAGGAGGAAGCCCTGCGTGTGCGGGCTTTGATTGGCCTGTTACGGGGGGACCGCGCGGCACTGCCCGCGCTGCGTGCCGTATCCGAACGGTATGGGGCGGGGAGCCGCACTACGGCCCAGCGGGAGGCGGAGGGTGGCGCGCAGTTCGCCTTTATCCGCACAAACGATACCCCTCGCCCATAAGGTGGCGGGCAAGGGGTGAGCATGTCTGCCTCCTCCGTGCGGTGTGGCTGGGCCGAGGCCAACAGCCTGCTCCGCGCATATCATGACCGGGAATGGGGGCAGCCCGTTACCGATGCCCGCGCCTTGTGGGAGGCGCTGGTGCTGGAAACATTCCAGGCCGGGTTGTCGTGGAACACGGTTTTACAAAAACGCGAGAACTTCAGAAAAGCTTTTTGCGGGTTTGATCCACGCAGGGTTGCCGCATTGACCGCCGAGGACCAGGTGCGGCTGATGGCGGATGCCGGTCTTATCCGCTCCCGCGCCAAAATTGCGGCGACCATAACCAACGCGCAGGCCTGGCTGGCCATGCAAGATGGCGGGGAGGACTTCGCCACGTTTGCATGGGGTCTGGTGCACGCCGCCCAGGCGCATGAACGGGGTACGGGGGTGGAGCCACACTCCCCCCTGTCAGGTGCCATGGCGCAAGCCCTCAAACGCAAGGGATTCCGCTTTGTTGGCTCCAGAACCGCGCAGGCATGGATGCAGGCCGTTGGTATGCTCGATGGACACGAGGTGGAGTGTTTTTGCTACCGGGGTGCGTCTTCCATCCCCTGATCGGGGGGAGCGCTGCCAATTGCGCCGGTTGCAAAGCCAAGGCTGGCGGCGGCGATAAGGGCGGCGTAATAGGCATCCGAGCGGGCCAGTTGGGCATCCAGCAATCCGCTCTGGGCGAGTGTTGCCGGGGTGATGGAGCCAACCCCACTGCGGTAAGCCGTAAAGGTCGCGTCAAAACTGGTTTGGGCCGCAGCTTCCAGTTTGGTGGCCGCGCGGTATGCGCTCAGGCCCGTGTGCAGGCCGTTTTCCGCCGCGACAATCTGCTTGGCGGAGTCGTCCACGGTCTGCTCCAGGGTTACCTGCGTGCTGTCCGCGCGGCTTTGCACCTGCTTGAGCACGGCCGCGCGCATGCCGCCATCAAAAATGGGTACGGAAATCCCCCCCAGGACAAGACTGCTGAAATTATTGGAAGACAGGTTGAGGGTGGGGGATGAATCGGACCCCGCACCAGGCACGGAGGAGAGGGCCAGGTGCCCGGTTGTGTAGGCAACATTGCCGGTGACAAACACCTTGGGCAGGAACTCGGCCTTGGCGGCGGTTACGTTGCTGCGCGCAGCCTTAGCCGCGGCATACGCGGCCAGCACATCGGGGCGTTGAGACACGGCGGTGCGGATCATGTCATCGGTCATGCGCATGTCGTTTATGTTGAGTGGCCGCCCCGCCACATCCTGCGTACGCAGTTGTGTGGCGGGGGCAATGCCCATGGCGGTCATGAGTTCGAGGTAGGTGTTTTCAATCCCGTTCTGGGCCTGCACAAGGCGCAGCTCGGCCTGGGCGGTCATCTGCTGGGTCTGGGCGACATCCACAACAGTGCCCTGGCCCTGGTGCATGCGCGCTTCTGCCGCGGCCTGCACGCTACGGGCGTTGCGCAGTGCCTGTTCCACCAGTCCGGCCCGGGCCACGGCTGCTGCATGGGTGTAAAAAGCCAGTGTTACGCCATAAATGACTTTCTGGTGGGCAGCCGTAAACAGCACGTTGCTGGCCAGTTGTAACTGGGATGCGGCATCAATCATGGCTTCGCGCTTGCCAAAGTCAAATAGCAGCCATTCCATGTTCAGCGTCTGCACCTCGCCCTGCCCGTTATTGTGGGTCCTGGGGGTATCGGTGTTGTTGATGACACCGCCGACCAGTCCACCGTTTTCCACATTGACGGAGTTGTTGTTGTGCCGGGTGCCATACCCGCCAACAATGGAGGCCGTAAGGTGCGGCACATAGGCGGTGCGCGCAATGCCGACCGTTAATGCCGCATTGCGCGCAGCATCCCATGCCCGGCGGGTGCTCGGGTTGCTGGACTGGGCGATATCGATCAGTTCGGGGAGCGAATAGGGGTGCGTGGGGTTTATGCTGCTATCGGCCGCCCTGGGGGTTATGGCGTGGTTGGCGGGCAACACGTAGCCGGGGGGCAGCATAAGCCCGCGCCGCCCCGCCTTGCCGGGCAGAAGTTCGCCATTGGCGGCAATGTTGGGCTGCCAGGGCATGTCCGAGCGTGCGGGAGCACTGTTAAGGGCCTGTGTCGCGCAGCCAGACAGGGTGAGCAAAAGGGCGGGTATGGCAAGCAGGACCGGGGGCTGCGCGCGGTTTGTCATGTCAGAGCCTGTTCCATGTCCTGTATGTGTTGCTGCACGGCTTTCTGCCGGGATGGGAGCAACCCGTCCTCGGCCATGATGGCGGCCTGTCGTGTTAACAGGGCATAGGTGGGCAGGAGCGGCATGCGTGCACGCATGTGGGGTGGTTCGGCCTGAGCCAGTTCCAGCGCGCGTTCCGTGCTGGACAGGTCCTCCTGCACGGTGGCGGCCAGCCGCGTATGCCCGCCGGGGCTGGTTGCCAGAGCCTGTTTTTTCAGAACGTCCAGCAAGGTACGGCATCGTTGTGCAATGGGGGCGTATGCGCTGGTGGGCCAGAAGCTGGTAAAAACGGCATAGGTTATGAAATTGCCAAGCAGGATGCCAATAATACGGTCACGGGCGGTGGTCATGTCCGTTGTGGGACCATATCCTTTAAGGTCGCTCAGAAAAAAGGCAAGCCCGATCTGGAATCCTGCATAGGCTATGCGCTCGTCTCCATTTTTGATCCAGGATGCAAAGAGGGAGACGACAAAAATCAGCAGCAGAAACGCCGCAATATTATACAGGTGGGGCATGACAAAAATAATGGAGGCAATGCCAATGCTGCCCCCAACCAGAGCGCCGCTGATACGAAGCCTGAGTTTTGTTGTCATCTCCCCCACTGTGGGCAGGGCGACAATAAAGCAGGTGATAATGCAGGTGTGGATACCCGGCCAGTTGAGAATTGTGAAGGTGAAATAACTGATCAGAACAGCCGCCGTACCCTTGACCGCAAAGCGCACGTGTTCGGGGTTGGTGAAAGCGTCGGGGACAAAAAAACCGGATTTGTGTTCAGGAGCACCGACATTTTGCGGTTCTGGCTCAACCGGGTTGGTAAATGTGTGCAGCACAAGGGCCAGCTGGGCCAGTGCGGGGGCCTGTTCTGGCGCGCTCAGGTCGGGCATATCCTGCGGATAGCCGTTATGGGAGAATATTTCCGCCATATCACGCAGGGTTTGGGAAAAAGCATGGTCAGGCGGTTGCTGCTCCGCGTTGCGCAGGGCGGCATGGGCGAGTGCCAGCGCCGCAACGCTGGAGTAGGCGGCCTGTTCCAGTTGTGCAAGCTGGTCTTTTTTCAGGACTTTTTCCAACCTGGCCATTTTAAGCAGTTTGAGCATGCCACCAGCCCCGGCGCGCAATGTGGCGCGGGCGTAGTCCAGCTGGTAGCTGTCGGGCTGTTCGAGCAGGTTGGCGCACAGGCGCAGGCGGGCCGCAATCTCACGCGTGAGAAGTGTCGCGGGGGAAGGGCACATAAGGGGGCCGCATATAATCATGACCGCGCCGGGGACGAGAATGAACAGGTCCGCGTAAAGCAGGGCGCGGGTTGCCAGTTCGCCAATGGGGGCTTGGTCCGCGACAATGAGCGCAAAAACAACGATCAGGCCCAAAAGATAGGCAACAGGCTTGAGCTTGCTGGCCGAGCCCAGGAAAAAGAAGGCGAAGGACAGCAGCATGATGGCCACGACCAGGCCAAGGGGGTGGTCCAGCGTCAGGTGGATCATGACGAACAGCAGGGCCAGAATGGCCACGATCAGCAGATTGATCGCAACGCCTGCCAGCAGGTTTGTCGTGCGGTCCTTCTGCCAGACAGCCATGGTGCACAGGGCGGGTACGGCCACATCGGGGATCTGCCATATCTCCCCGATCAGCACGACCATGGAGCAGGCTGCGGCCATGCGCAGGCTGTGCCCTCCCCGTCCGGGCAGGGGAGCGCGGATCAGCCACCATAACCGTGCCAGAGTGCTACTGCTTGTGTCAGTCGCAGGCGGCGCCATGGCGTATTTCCACTGTGGCCGTGGCCCCGAGCCGCAGCAGTTGCGGGTTAGCCTGTTCCAGCCTGATTCGGACAGGAAAACGTTGGGCGACATGGACCCAGTCCATCTCTCGCGGGACAATGGGCAGGGTGCGGCTCAGGCCCGCTGAATCAGCGGAAAATACCCCCCAGCCAATACTTTCCACATGGCCGCGTATGGGGGTGTCCCGGTTTATCATGGAGTAAACCGTGGCGCAGTCACCCGGATGAATGGCATGGAGTGTGCCTTCGCGCATGTTGGCGGTGACAAACCAGCTGTCATTGGCGATCAATGTAAACAGGACCTGCGATGGCAGGAGCACTTCCCCCGGTATGACCCGCAGGCTGGTAACGTAACCGTCCGCCGGGGCGGTTACGGTGGTCTGGCTCAGAGCGTAGCGGGCTTGCGCCAGCGTGGCCTCGGCAACCTGCTGTGCGGCCATGGAGCTGTCAAGGTCGCCAACGGCTACCTGTGCGGCATTGGCCTGCAGGTGGCTCTGGTCCAGCGTTATGCCAGAATCATGCAGGGCAACCTGGGCCTGATCATATTGCTGCCACGGAATATAGGATTTGCTGGCAAGGGGGCGCAGGCGCTCCACGGTGCGGGCGGCAAGTTCCTGGTTGGTCTTGGCCCGGACCGCCTGATTTTTGGCAATGTCGGCATTGGCGGTCTGCACCGCAACCAGGCGCTGCTGCTGTTCCACACCTGCTCGCGTCAGCGCAAGCCCGGCCTGGGCCTGCTGCACGGCCAGGTTATACGGCTCGGGGTCCAGCTGATAAAGAAGGTCCCCCTTTTTGACCGACTGGTTGACGTGTACCTGCAACGCCTGCAACCGCCCCCCAACGGTGGAGGCTATGTGCACCACCTCGGCATCCACTGTGCCGGTATCGGATGAGGGGTAGGATTCGTCCTTGCCCAGCACATAAAAGCCAAGGGCGGTTGCCCCGGCAATGCACACAACGGCAACGGCAAGACCAATGGGATTGCGGGTGGAGAGGGATATTTTTTTCATGCGTTACGGCCCAAAAGCCAAAAGCCAGAACAGCAAGGCTGTTATGGTGCCAAGCGAGACATAGGTGAACAGGCGCAGGCTGAGCAGGGCGTCAATGTCCGTGGCAAGGAACAGCACGCGCAACCCCACGGCCACAACAATGCCCACAATGCCGCAGAGCATCCAACTGGGGAAGTATGCCCCAGCTATTGGAAAGGAGGGTGCGCCCGCAACCTTGCAACCTGCCAGGGGCAGAAGCACAACAGGTATGGCGCGCAGGAGAAGTGGGTAGCGCATGATCGTGGCATTAGGACGTGATCGTGCTTTTACTGTCAAGAAAATGCCGTCATTATTGGTATTTACAGGACGGTTTTGGTCAAGACTACATTGTTAAGGTTATACTAACTTATTCTGGCATGGTGGAGTTTAAGTAATGGTGGACACTATAATAAAGCAGCGTGTTAAGTTGGCGCGCGGGGGAGCATACCCAAAGGTCATCGGTCGCATGGCGTCCGGCTGGCTGGTCATGGCGGACACACAGCCTGTGCAGGGCTACTGTATTTTACTGGCAGACCCCGTGGTGCCCAGCGTGAATGACCTGCATGGCCAGCAGCGGCTGGATTACCTGCAGGATGTTGTGCGGGTGGGTGATGCCTTGCTTGAGGTTACCGGGGCTGCGCGCATTAATTATGAAACATGGTGTAATCAGGCGCCACACCTCCATACCCACATTGTTCCGCGCTATGCGAGCGAGCCAGCGGACAAGCGTTTGCACCCGTTGTGTGTTGCGTATGATATTGCCCAGGCCCGCGCGTTTGATACTCTTGAAGATGCCGCGTTCATGCAAAAAATGCGCAAAGTTCTGGGGATTTGTCCGGTAGGGGAGAAAACAGTGTCTGACGCCCTGACATTATACGGCATTAAAAATTGCGATACCGTGCGAAAGGCCCGTAACTGGCTGGAAGAGCATAATGTCGCGTATATCTTCCACGATTACAAACTGGCAGGTGTGAGCGCGCAGAAGCTGGAAGAGTGGGGGGCGCAGGCGGGTTGGGAAAAACTGCTGAACAAAGCGGGCACGACGTTTAAAAAACTCCCCGACGCGGATAAAACCGGTCTGACGGAAAAACGGGCTGTGGCGCTTATGGTTGCGCATCCAACACTCATCAAGCGTCCGGTGCTGGAAACACATGAGGGTCTGCTGGTGGGCTTTAAGCCGGAGCTGTATGCCGCGGCGTTTGGTAAAGGTTAGGCCGCTACCAAGTAGAACACCGCCCCGCCCCCAAAGGGGGGCAGGGCGGTGGCCAAGGCTTTATTCCTGCTCGGGAGCGGAAGCGGAGTTGAGCTGAATGTAGCGCTCAACACCAATCTGCTTGATCAGGTCAAACTGGCGGTCAATGAAGTCTTCGTGCTCTTCTTCATTGGACAGGATTTTGAGCAGCAGGTCGCGGGAGACGAAGTCACGCACGCTTTCGCAATAGGCAATGCCTTCGCGCAGGTCGCTCATGGCCTTTTCTTCCAGCTTCATGTCACATTCAAGGATTTCCTTGACGTCCTGGCCGATCAGAATCGTGTTCAGGCGCTGTACGTTGGGCAGGCCGCCCAGGTACAGAATACGTTCGATCAGCCAGTCGGCGTGACGCATTTCCTCGATGGATTCTTCATATTCCTTTTTGCCCAGCAGGGTAACGCCCCAGTGGCGCAGGGTGCGGGCATGCAGGAAATACTGGTTGATGGCGGTCAGCTCATTGGTAAGCTGGATGTTGAGGTGTTCAATAACCTTGGGGTCTTTGACCATGGTGGTGTACTCACAATTGCAGAAATGACTGAAACCGACACTAATATGAAATCGCGCCATTCGCAAACAAAAAAATGTGCAAAATCAAATGGTTTTGAATAAATAATTCTTACTTGCAACAGGCTTGCCATCAGTTGCGAGTGATATGCATGTATTTATTGTTGTTTTTATTTATTCGCAAGTGCGAGGGGGAGGGATTCCCGTATTTCATTAGAGTAATTCGTACCTGGCATGGCATTTGCGGGACGCTTTATCAGGCTGAGTCTATGGAGTGTTGCAAAGTCATAATGAGTATTCAGCAACCCCAGGTCATAGGCGAGGGAGGCTGTGTACCCACTGAGCAGGACCCGCCAGTCCAGCCTGTAGCGGGTGCGCGCATTGGCGCGGGCCAGGATTTCCGTTGTGCAGTTATCCATGAGCGTGTTGTACCACCGGGGCTGGGTGGTTAGCGTGTGGATTTCCCTCAGATAGTTTTTAAAAACGGCCTCACGGGTCTGGGCGGAGAGTTCAAGCCGGTACAGGTAAACCCGTTCTTTGCGTATGTCGGTGCGCACGCCAATCAGGTCGCGTTCATCCGCCGTAACGTAAGTCAGTTCGTAATGGTGGAAAAATCCGGCAATTGTGGAATAGGCGAATTTTTTCTGGCGGCGTGTTTCAATGGAAACCGCAAGGTGTCGGCCATCCTCAAATCCGAAGGATAAAAACACGTGGGCAATGCTGTCCCCCGCCCAGTAGGACGTTATCAGGTCTATGGTGCTCAGGTGGTCCAGGTTGAAGTCCGCATTATAATAATGCGCGGTGTAGTCGGTTTCGGTTTTGTAGGTAAAGTCGCGGATGTTGCGGACATGCACCATGCGTCCGTCCTGTATGGCGTCAGCCAGTACGGCGTATTCCCCTGCCCATTCGCGGTTGTTGCTGGGGTGATCGGTACAGAACCACAGAGCAAAACATGCACCAAGGCCGCAGAATGTTGCAAGGCGGCGCATGGGTTGGCGGATGCGCAGTGTGGCGGCGCACAGCCCGGCGCTCAGGCCGGTTGCGCCAAGGCGCAGCAGGTCTGGCTCCAGCGTGGAATAATAGAGTGCTGCACAGGCATAGACCGCAAAACTGCACGTTAATACTTTAAATATCCATGAGGGGCGGCAGCGCTTGCGTCTTGCATGCCGGGTCATGGCGCGGGTTCTGCCCATGAGGTGGGAAGAACATAATCCCCGCCAATACGCGTGATGTTGGTGTGGTTCATGTCGCCCTTCATGCGTATGTCGGGGAGGGTTGCGGCCAGTTGTTGCAGCAGAATACGCCGGACTTCCGCAATGGTAATGGGGTTGGCCTGTGTGGAATGTCCCGAGTTGCGCACAATCAGCTCACTCTGCACCCGCGGGTCATGCGCGCTGGTATAGGCCACAACGCCGTCGTCCGCGTTGTCCAGCGGGCCATTGCCCAGCACGGGAATAATGGAATGGCTCTGCACCGCCGGCACAACAGGAACGGAGGCCAGCGCCTGAATGAACGCGCTGCGGGGGGACATGCCATAAACGCTGCCAAGGCGGCCGGGGCTCATGTCCACCTTGAGCGCGCGTGTATTGCCCTGAAGCAGTTGCTGGGTCACCTCTGTTATGGGGGCGGGGAAGGTGACCATCCGCCCGATCAGATGGGCGATGGAAAAGTCGGCCAGGTAACTGCCGTGCTGCGGGGTGGAAATAAACACCACACTTTTGATTTCGGGCATGGGGGTGGGGAAGAGGGTCTGCTCCAAAAAGTGGCGCGCGGTGGGTGAAAGAGTGAGGCTGGAGAGGGAGCGTGTGGTCAGCCCCTTCCACAGCGCATCATGGGGGGCAATGGCCAGCATTTTTGCCAGCAGCCCGCCCTGGCTGTGCCCGATCAGGGTAATCTGGCCCAGTGCTGGGTCTGCCTGTGTGCCGCCAAGGTCATGGATGGTGCGGTTCAGGGCATCGCGGAGTTGCAGGGCGGAATAGGGGATGGGGTTGCCCGTTGCGTAGGAGAAGAACCAGAACTCAAAATGCGCGCGTATTTCGGGGTCTTCCAGCAGGTCATTCACCATGTCCGCCCATCGTCCGGGGCTGGAGGCCGTGCCATGCACCAGAACCACGGGCATATGGCCATACTGGTGGGGTTCTATGGCAATAAGCTGCGCGCGTTTGTTGAAGAGGTTCCCATCCAGAAAACCCTTGTATTCAACCGACCAGTCCACCGCGCTGCCCAGGCTGATCGCGCGCGATGCGGTCTGGTCATATTGCAGGGGAATAACGCCGTCCGTTGTTGGCAGGCCGGGTGTCTTGTCAATTGTTGCAAGTGTCAGGCGCGCGGCAATGTGGTTGGTAAAAATCTGTTGGCGCGGGTTGGGAATTTCCACAAGGAGGTTAACGGGAATACGCAGTTTGTCGGTAATGGAAAAGGATATCTGGCTATCGGCGGGAGGCTGGGGGACCGCCGCGAGGGGTTCCCCCAGCCCGGCCCTGCGGTAAATGTTCTTGATCCCGCGTACCGAAAGCCGCGCCGTAGGGCGGAAGTCGGTCAGTGTATAACCGTACCATTGCTTTTGCGCGGGGGTGGTGGACAGGTCCAGTGTGCCAAATGGCAGGGTCCAGCGCTGTGGGGTTACGTCCACGGGGTTACCCAGCGCCTCGGTCAGGCCAAACATGTAGATGTCGCAGGCCTGGCGGAAATGCACGTCATACGGGTTGGGTTTTGTGCTGTCCGGGCCATCGGGGTTCAGGTAGGCATAGGCGTATAATGCTGCGGCCATAAAGGCCGGGCGGTCCGCGTTCTGGCGGGCCATCAGGTAGTTCAGCTCGGCTAGGGCAAAAAGCTGGTCCTGCAGGTCGGGGGTGTAAAACTGCGCCTGCGTGCTGGCCCGCAGGACGGCAAGGGCCTGTGCCGGAGCGTTCTTCCATAGGGGCAAAAGGTTCTGGCGTTCGAGCACAATGCGTGTGGTGTTGCTCAGGGTGTGCCCGCCCAGCGTGCTCTGGCTGCGCTCCTTGTAGCTGTCCGTCAGGCTCATGCGCTGCACGCTAATGGGCGCCGCGCAGCCCGAAACAACCAGACAGAGAGCCACCCATGAAAAATGTGAACGCAAAGTGCGGGGTCTGGTGGAAGAAGAGGCGGGCATCCGAGTCTCGGTTTTAAATCACGGTCAAATAATGCCAACATGGTGTAAGGTGTCTGTGCCATGCTGGCAAATTCTGTTGCGCATGAGTATGCCCGTTTGCAACGGGCCTGTGCGGGAAAGGCCGATGAGTTGAAGCTGCTCTGCTGTGCGTCTGTGTTGCCCCCGGTTGTGCGCAAGGGCGTGCTGCCGCTCCCGGCCGGGCAGGTTGCCAGTGGGTTTGACCTGCAAAAGGCGGCGGCTTACCTGCCCGCCATGCATCAGATGCCTGTTTACTGCGCCCCGGACGTGGTGGCGGCGGACGTGGGGGCGCATCCCGTGTTGCCACAGGCCGCCCTGCGGGACAGGGATTATGGTCTATGGGCAGGGCAGGACTTGCGCGAGCGGACCCCGGCGGAGCAGCTTTCCCTGCTGTCCGATGTGGCGTTTGCCCCACCGGAGGGGGAAAGCTTTGCGGCCTGTTACCAAAGGGTGGCCCTCTGGCTGGATGGCATAAGCCGGTCCGGGCCAGTTGCCGTGGTGTTGGCCCGGCCTGCGGTTGTGCGCAACATGCTCCTGCGGGTGCTGTACCAGGGGGAGGGGGCCATAAACATGGCCCAGGCAGCACGGGTGGACGTCATGCCCAACAGTTACAGCCTGTTGACCCACCATGCAGGCCAGTGGCGTTTGGGCATGCTGGCCGCTCCGGCATAAGGGTTTTGTGGCCATGCTGCATGCGTTCCTGCCCATACTGACCTTTGCCGCCGCATGGGGTGTTCTGGTGCTTACACCAGGAACCGAGACCGCCCTTGTCATCCGCCTGGGTATGAATGTCGGGCGCAAGGCGGCATTGGGTGCGGCTCTGGGCACTGGTACGGGGCTTGTTTTATGGGGGGCGGGCACGGCGTTTGGGGTCAGTGCTCTGGTTATGGCGCTTCCCACGCTGTATCTGGCGCTGGAATGGGCGGGGGCCTGTTACCTGCTTTATCTGGGGTTCAGGCTGCTCCGCGCCTCCACGGCAGGGGGCGATCTGGCCGGGGTGGACATGTCGGCGCGCCAGACAGGTGGCATGGGTGCGGGGTACCAGCGGGGCCTGCTGACCACATGCCTCAACCCGCTGGTTGGTGTGTTCGACCTGACCGCTTTTACCCAGTTTATCCCCATGGGGGCTAATCCGGTGCGTTATTCCCTGCTGCTCGTGGTGGTGCAGGTGGTCATGGCGGTCGTGTGGTACGGGGTTCTGGCCTGCCTAGCTTTTTCGCTCGGTCGTATTCTGTCCAGCCCTGCGGTGGTGCGTGCACTGGATGTGCTGACAGGGCTGGTGTTTATATTTTTTGCACTCAGGCTGGTCCTGAGTGGTGTCCCGGCTTGATCTGGGAGAGCCTGCACGCTCAGGCGTTCAGTTATCATGGATTTTTATGGGGGCATGAAGCGGGTGAGTGTAGGGCAAAGACCTTGGGCAGCGGGAAGGGTTCATGCGTAAAACGCCAAAGCTCATTCAGTCCATAGAGCGGTCTGCCGCTATTTTGGAGATTATTGCCCAGCAGGGTGGTGGAGCACGCTTGCAGCAGATTGCCAGTATTTCGGGCATAGGCAAAACCACGGTGCACAATATTTTGCAAACGCTGGACCATTTGGGATATGTGCAGCGCCGGTCGGGCGATATGCGCTATCATCTGGGAGGGCGAATTCTCAATCTTGCGCGTATTGCGGGGGACGACAACATGCTGCGTGCCCGCCTGCGCCCTGTGCTGGAGGCCGTGGCCCGCAAAAGTGGCGCCACCGCGTGGCTGGCAGTGCCTAGTGGAGACCAGGCGACATACCTGGATATTGTGGACCCTAACGGGTTCTGCCCGGACCTGTCCGCGGTCCCCCGGCGGGAAAATCTGGAAGGGTCTGCCGTGGGC